>JAJTDS010000022.1 GCA_021298605.1 Rickettsiales bacterium | reverse complement strand
TAATTCATCTATATTAAATGGTTCTGGAGTTCCTGAGGCATCACCAAAACTTACACATATTCCCATTGGCCACAAGCATTGAATTGATTTTTGTAGGGTAGTTTTTCCTACTCCGTCATAAACCGCACCAACCCCTTCATTCTTGGTTATTTTTTTAACTTCTTCAAGAAAATCGCTATTTGAGTAGTTGATAACATGATCACAGCCATTAGATTTAGCAAAAGGGATTTTTTTGTCATCCCCTACGGTTCCAATTACTTCTAGTTCAAAATGCTTTGCCCAAGCAGATAAGATATGCCCAACCCCTCCGGCACAAGAATGAATTAAAACTCTTTTAGTTCTAAGGGCAATAAAAACTCGATGCAACAAAGAGTGTGCTACTAAGCCCTTGAATAGCGAACCAGCAACCTCAATGTCACTAATATAATCAGGAACTTTAATTATGTGGCTTTGATGAATTGTTCGTTTTTCAGCATAGGCTCCAATTCCACCAGTTGCATAGGCCACCCTTTCGCCAATTTTTAAGTCAGTGACCCCAGCACCAACTGCCTCGACAATTCCGCAAGCTTCCATTCCAAGGCAAGCAGGGGTTTGAGATAGTTGATACTGACCTCTGCGAAAGCAAATATCAAAAAAATTTACCCCAATTGCAGTTTGTTTAATAAGAATTTCTTCTTGTTTTGGCTTAGAGTCCTCAACTTTTTTAATTTTTAGAACATTGACATCGCCAGTTTTTTCAATCATTATTGCTTGCATAATGTTTATTGATGTTGATTTATCTTGATTTTGATTTAACTTTAAAATAGCCTATTGCAAAATAAATTCTAATAAAGGTTTATAGCTTAGTAGAATTTAGAAATCAAAGGCTAGAAACGATTTTCTTAATTGTTAATATAAAATCAATTAAATTTTGATATTTTGTAAAAACCACTCAAAATCACTATATTTTTTTCAATATTTAACAATATTTTTATGATAATTAAAATAAAAAATTTAAGAATTAATGCTTTTATTGGAATTTATGATTGGGAGAGGGAAAATGAAAGAGAAATTTTGATTAATGTTGAAATGGCTATAAATGAAGAATCTTCAGCAACCACAGGAGATATTCTTGATACTGTCGATTATGGCACAATAACCTGTGAAATCAAGAAAATAGTCAATTCAAGACATTTTTCTTTAATTGAAGAATTGGCAAAGGAAATATTGGATTTAATAATTCATAATCAGAAAGTTTCAAAATGCAGGGTTGAAATTGATAAGCTCAATGTTGTTGCTGGCGTGGAATCTTTTTCTGTAATTTTAGAAAAAACTAAATAATAAAAATAATGGACATCAGAACTGAAAAAATCCTAAAAAAAATTAAAAACTACTCTAAATTTAAAAAATTTTTAGTTATTTTGTGTTTTTTTACTATGTTTCTCGGTATATCAATAATTAACAATCAATATCAGGCAATTACTAGTAAGGAAATAAAAATCATTAGTGAAAATAAAAACTTTGAAAAGTTTCAGGGTTATAAAATAATGCTAAGCCCATCAATTAACATTGAAAGGGGCGAGGGTGAGGTTTATCAAATATCAGCTCAAAGAGCGATAAGTCAAGATTTGTCCGAAATTGAGCTAGAAAATGTTGAGGCTAATGGCGAGATAGGAAAAATTAAAGCAGGAAAATTAAAAATTATTGAAAATGGCGATATATTGCAATTTTCTCAAAGGCCGGTTTTAATTCTTAAAAAAACAAAATAAACAACCTTTTTAAAATTATGGAAAATTCAAAATTTGTCATTAATTATCGTGTTTATTATGAAGATACTGATGCGGGTGGGGTGGTATATTATGCTAATTATTTGAAGTTTTTCGAGAGGGCGAGAACTGACTTTTTGAGATCGATTGGAATTTCTCAAAATGAACTTTCTAAAAGCGAAAAATTGCTTTTTGTAGTAAAAAAATGTGAGGTTGAATATTTATCTTCGGTAAAGCTTGATGATGTTTTGAGTGTGGAGGTTGAAATTTTAAAAATAGGTGTTGTTTCATTAATAATTCATCAAAAAATTTATTGCAATCAAAATTTAACCACTAAAATGTTGGTGGAAATAGTGGCAATAGATGCAGAAAATCACAAGCCAAAAAGAATTCCTCAAAATTTAAAAAATTTATTAATAAAATCTTAAGCCAAATGTTTGATAATTTTTCTAAAAAAATCACTAAAATATTCGACCAAATTTCGGGTAAAAAATTTATTTCTCAAGATGATTTAGACTCAACAATGAGGCAAATTAGAATTGCATTATTGGAGGCTGATGTCTCGCTTCCTATTGCTAAAAATTTTATTGAAGAAGTTAAGAAGTCTGCATTGGGAGTTGAGGTTCTAAAGATGGTAAATCCTGGTCAGATGATTGTAAAAATTGTCAATGATGAATTGATAAAATTATTGGGTAGTGAAAAATCGGAATTAAATCTCGATAATCGTCCACCGGTTGTGATATTGATGGTAGGGCTTCAAGCCTCTGGTAAAACAACCAGCTCAGGAAAGCTTGCCCTTTATTTACAAAAAAAGCAACATAAAAAATCTTTATTAGCTTCACTTGATATTTATCGCCCCGCTGCCCAGAAACAATTGGCAATATTAGCAGAAAGAATTAATGCTGACTCTGTTCCGATAATTGAAAATCAAAAGCCTCTAGAAATAGCAAACAGAGCCTTAAAGCAGGCATCCGAAGGCGGATATGATGTTTTAATTCTCGATAGTGCGGGAAGAACTGCAATTAATCAAGAGTTAATCAATGAATTAATAGAGATAAAATTAGCTATTAATCCAAAGGAAATATTGCTAGTGGTTGATGCAATGATGGGACAGGATGCAATTAATGTTGCTGAAAAATTTAATCAAGCTCTTGCAATTACAGGAACAATTCTTACTCGTCTAGATGGCGATGCCAGAGCTGGCTGTGCTTTAACGATGAGAGAGGTAACGAAATGCCCAATTAAATTTATTGGAGTTGGAGAAAAATTAGACGATTTGGAAGAATTTAACCCACAGAGTATTGCTTCAAGAATTGTTGGAATGGGTGATATTGTTGCTTTGGTTGAAAAAGCTAAGGAGGTTTTTGATCAAGAAGAAATAGAGAAATCTATTAAAAAAATTAATAAAGGTAAATTTGATTTTAATGATTTGCTTTCGCAAATTCGTCAAATGAAAAAAATGGGGGGACTAGGAAAGATAATTAATTTATTGCCAGGAGCATCTAAAATAAAAGAAAGATTATCGGAAATGACTCATTTTGAAAAAGAGATAATTTTGCAAGAGGCATTAATTTTATCAATGACAACCGCCGAAAGAAATAACCCAGATATATTAAATTCTTCTCGCAAACATCGTATTGCTAAGGGTTCAGGAAGTAATATTCAAGAGGTTAATCGCTTATTAAAAAAATATAAGCAAATGCAAAAAATGTTAAAAAAATTTGGTAAAATCGACCAAAATCAAGTAAAAAAGATGATGGATTCAAAAGATCTCGATTCTTTTAAAGGTATGATATAGTTATATTTGAAATCTTTAAGAAATAATTTAAGAGGCTGAAAATTTATAAAATTATATTTTAGTTAGGGGGGTTTTGTGAATAATGATAAAAATGCTTTTGGTTTTTTATTGATCAATTTTTTATCAAAGATTAGGGCTGAAGATGGTTTATCGTTTAATAGTGTTGAGGCATATAGAAGAGATTTAGGGCTTTTTGTTGACTTTTGTGATTCTCATAGCTTTAATGTTGTTGATATTAGGCTGGATGATTTAAAGAAATATCTTCAGCATCTTCATTTTTTGGGGTTGGCGAATTCTTCAATTGCAAGAAAAATTTCTGCCATTAAGAGTTTTTATCGCTTTTTATTAAGTGAAAATATCATTGCTTTCAATAATGCCTCAAATTTAGAGGCACCTAAGATTTCTAAGAAAATTCCTGATTTTTTTACCGAAAAAGAAATGCTAAAAATTTTGGAAGTTGCCAATAAAGATAAGAGTGATTTTGGCATTAAACTTTCAGTGATATTAGAGATATTATATAGCTCGGGGCTTAGAGTTAGTGAGTTGGTTTCTTTAAAAATGGATAATTTACAATTTTTGATGAATGATAATAAGCAAGCAGGGTTAGAAAATTATTTTTTAATTAAGGGTAAGGGTGGAAAAGAAAGAATGGTGCCAATTGGAAAAATGGCAACCGCTAAATTATGGCAATATTTGCAATTAAGAAAAGGTCTTGGCTATCAATCATCGCAGTGGGTTTTTGTTGGCACTGCAAGAGCAAGTAAGAAGAAAAAATCAATTAATGAAAATGATAATCCCGACATTAAAAAATTAGATTCTGCTAAAAAAGATTTACAGCAAGAAATCTCTTTTTCTGGCTATACACACCTAACAAGACAAAGAGTCAACTCAATGTTAAAAGAGTTGGCGGTAATTGCAGGTTTAGACCCTTCTAGAATCCACCCTCACATCATAAGACATTCGTTCGCTACTCATTTATTGAATGCGGGTATAGATTTAAGATTATTGCAAGAATTACTTGGACATAGCTCGATTTCTACTACTGAAATTTATACTCATCTTGCCAATGATAGGCTAGAAGAATTAGTTGAGATGTTTCACCCTTTAAATAAGAAGGATTTTTGATTGCAATTTTAACTAATTTTAATGGATAGCTCTAGTGGCTAATTCTAATTAAGGGCAATTTTTAATTTCTTTTGGTAGAAAATTTTAGTCATTAAATAAATGCTAGGAAGGGCTAATATTGCCGAGAAGATAAAGAAATTATACCAACCTAATTTAATGGCAAAAACTCCTGCAACTGATGAAATTAAGCTTCGCGACAGCGAAGAAAGAGAAGAGAATAATGCATATTGTGTGGCACTAAATTCTTTATTGCATAATTGGCTAAGAAAGGCGACAAATATTGCATCGCCAACCCCACCGCAGAAATATTCAATAAAAACAACTCGATACAATGCCCCTTCGTTATAGCCAATTTTTGATAAATAGCAAAATGCAAGATTGGAAAGCATTTGTAGTATTATTGCTATCCATAAGCTATTTCGAATATTGACAAATTTTACAATCATTCCGCCACAAAAAACCCCAATTAACAATGCTATTAAGCCAAAGGTTTTTAAAATTTTTGCTAATTCAGTTTTAGTAAAGCCGATATCCATCAAAAAAGGCATTGTTAAGTTTCCGGCAAAGGCATCAGCTAATTTAAACAGAATGATGAAAAAGATAATTTTAATTGCTGATTCTCTTTGTAAGAACTCGGTAAAGGGTTTAATGACTTTTTCTTTTATCCAATTTTTGAAATTATATTTTTTCTCAACCCAGTTTTTTCTAGTATCAGTTGCGATTATGGTGATAAAAATTAGCAATATCATTGTGATTGACATTGCAGGAAAAACAAATGTCCATCCATATTTTTCAGCAATTATTAGCCCTAAAGCACCAGAAATTAGCATACCAATTCGATAGCCATAAATATAAGCTCCAGTTGCAACACCTTGATTATTGGCACTTAATAGCTCGATGCGATAAGCATCGATAACGATGTCTTGAGTTGCGGATAGGCTGGCGATGATTAATGTGATAATGAAGATAAGATAAAGATTGCCGGTTGGACTTATAATTCCTAGCAATAATATTGTGATTGCTAATAATGATTGCATTAATATTAGCCAAGATTTACGATGTCCAAATAGTTTAGTTAGAAGCCACACCCCTTTGCTATCAATGATTGGAGCGGGTATTATTTTTAAGTTATAAGGTAATGCTATCAATGAAAAAAGCCCAATATTTGCAATATTTACTCCAAGATCAACTAGCATTGCCTTTAATGTTGAAAGAATGAGTGATAGTGGAAGACCGCTAGAAATTCCTAGAAAGAATATAATTAAAAAGTTGCGATTGAGAAGAGATTTTAAAACCTGTTTCATTTAAAAAATAATTAAATTGATTATTCTCCGATTGCAAAGCTTTCTCTTCTAGGGTCAGCTCCACCATAAAGAGATGAAGAGAGTTTATTTTTATGATAATCTGCAATATTTTGATATAAGGTAATGCCGTTAAGACCGCTGGTTATTTCTGTAATTTTAACTTTATGACCTAATTTTTCTAGTTCTGGTTTTATTTTAACGATCTCAGTATTTTCTTCAAGTTCTATAATGTTATTTAAGGCAATGAAGTTTCCAAAATCAATAGATTTTTGAATATCAAGATTGAAATCTAAGAAATTTAGAATTGCCTTGAGGATAAATTGTATTATTCTTGGCCCTCCTGGCGAACCAATTACCATTATTAAATTATTTTTATCATCAAAAACAAAGGTGGGAGACATTGAGCTACGAGGTTGTTTATTGGGTTGAATGCGATTAGCAACTTTTACTCCATCAATTTCAGGAATGGCAGAAAAATCAGTCATTTGATTATTGAGTAAGAATCCTTCAACTGACAATGCGGAACCAAAATAATATTCAATTGAACTAGTTAGAGAGACTGCATTTCCTTCTGGGTCGATGATTGAAATATGGGTTGTTGAAGGTGGCTCGTTATTATTAACAATTTTATGATTTTGATTTTTATTGTTAAAAACTCCAAATTGAGGCTCTTTTATTGCCTGATTTTGAGAAATAAGCGATGCTCTTTGTTTTAGATATTTTTTATCTAGCATTTCTGCAATTGGAACATTTTCAACATCTCCGATATATTTATTGCGGTCAGCATAGGCTAGCTTGCTAGCTTCTAATATTAGGTGAATGGTTTGTGGTGAATTTGGTTGCATTTTATTTAGATTAAAATTTTCTAATATACCAAGAATTTGTAGAAGTGTAATTCCGCCGGAGCTTGGCATTGGCATTGAGCAGATTTTATATTTTTGACGATAATAAGAGCAGATTAGATTTCCTATTTTGATTTGATAATTTTTGAGATCATTTTCAGAGAGAAGGCCTGCATTTATTGGTGACTCAGTTACGGTTTTAACTATTTTTTTTGCAATTTTGCCTTCATAAAAAGCTTTTGAGCCATCTTTTGCGATGGTTTCTAGGGTTTTTGCGAATTTAGGGTTTTTTATTATTTCGCCAATTTGATATTCTTCGCCATTTTCTTTGAGGTATAATTTATTAGTTTCGGGAAATGATTTTAGATAGCTAATGTGAGATGATAGCTTTTTGAGCCTTTGATTCATTGGAAAGCCATTTTTAGCCAATTTAATTGCTGGTTCGAATAGTTGATTCCACGGTAATTTGCCAAATTTTTTATGAGCCTCCTCAAGTGCCTTTAGAAGCCCTGGGGTTGCAACTGAAAGACCACCCTGAACCACTTCTAAGAAAGGTCTGGCATTGCCATTTTTATCGAGTAGCATTTTTTCTTCTGCCTTTTCTGGAGCGGTTTCTCGGCCATTAAAATAAATTGTTGAATTGGTTTTTTTATCATAATGTAGCAGGAAAGTACCGCCTCCGATTCCTGAAGATTGTGGTTCAACAAGATTTAAAACCATTTGTGCCGCAATTACCGCATCTATTGCAGTGCCACCCTTTGATATTATTTCTGCTCCAGCTTTGCTGGCTAATTCGTTTGCAGTTACTATGAGATATTTTTTTGCTACAACATTGTTGATTTTACGAAATTCTGTTGCTGGTTCAGTTAGCCAATTATCATTGATGCTTAATGATTGATTGTTAGCTAGTAAAGGTTTTGTGGGTAGGGATAATAGGGTTATGGTTGCAAAAAATAGAAACCTAGATGTTTTTTTTAGGCTTCTATTTTTAGGGCTTCTATTTTTAGGGCTTTTAAATGGTGTTAAGAGCTTCATTTTTTTGAATCTTATTCTTCGATTGATTGAGAAGATTGTTCGTCTTCATCTTCTTCAAAAGTGGTTGATTTTGTTTCTTCAACTTCAGAATATCCAGAAAAATTGTCGGTTATTTCTGGTTCGTTGATAATTTCTTCTTGTTCATTAATGTCTGAAAATTGAATAATGCCACGATGTTTTATTGAAGAGATAATATTTTTGCGAATATTTTCAACATCAATTATGTTTTCTGCGACCTCGCGAAGTGCTATAACTGCTGGCTTTTCTTTGCGATCAAAGCCAGTATTTGCACCAGACAAGATGCTTTTAGCTCTATTGCTTGCAATTAAACATAGTTCAAAGCGATTAGTTACAACTGTAACACAATCTTCAACGGTGACTCTAGCCATAATTTGGAAATGCTGTTAATTGTTAAAAATAAGGAATGGCGACATTCTAAAAAAGTTTTTCAAAAAGTCAATAATTAAAATTTATTGATTACAAATTTTACAAAGCGGATTTTTGTTGATTTTTATAATTTTAAAATTATTGGTAAAAAAATTGCTAATTAAGATTTTGCCAATCATTGATTCTCCAATGCCAAGAATTTCTTTGATCGTATTAATTGCTTGAATTGAGCCAATTGTACCAGCAACTGCACCTAATATTCCTTTTTCTGATATTGGAATTTCTAATTTTGTACTATCTTGATTGTGATTAAAGCAAGCATAGCAAGGATTATTATTAATAAATGATTTAAAGATAGTGGTTTGTCCTTGAAATTGCTTTACCGCCCCAAAAATTAATGGTTTTTTTAAATAATGACATATTTCATTAATAATAAAGCGAGTATTAAAATTATCGCTTGCATCAATAATTATATCATATTCATTGGCAATTAATAATAAATTATCTTTTGTTATTTCTTGTTTTAAAGCAATAAAGTTAGTTGTTGAATTGAGTAATTTTATTTTATTTTTAGCACTTTCGACCTTTGCTATTCCTATATCTAGCTCATTATGAATAATTTGTCTTTGTAAATTAGATAGTTCAACGATGTCATCATCGGCTACTGCAATGGTTCCAACCCCACTGCTTGCTAAATAAAAAATAATTGCCGAACCTAATCCTCCAGCTCCAACTACTAAAACTCGTGAATTAATTAATTTTTCTTGTCCTTCTTCGTTAATTTCTGGAATTAGAATATTTCTAGCATATCTTTTTTTTTCATTCTGATTTAACATTTGCTAAAAAAAGAATTTATTGGTAAGTGGGTATCTTCTGTCTTTGTCAAAAGACATTTCCGAGATTTTTACCCCTATTGGAGCTTGTTTTCTTTTATATTCGCTAATTAGTAGTAATTTGGCAACTCGCTCCACTGTTTCATTTTTGAAACCTTTATTGACAACCTGATTAATTGAAAATGATTCTTCAATTAGAAGTTCAAGAATTTTATCTAAAATTTTGTAATCTGGAAGTGAATCGATATCTTTTTGATTCTCTCTCAATTCTGCGCTAGGTTCTTTTTTGATAATATTTTCTGGTATGATTGATGTTTTTTGGTATAAACTTATTTTGCATTTTTTTCTATTTCTAAATAATGCTAATTCGTAAACTGTGGTTTTATAAATATCTTTTAAAACATTGAATGCTCCGCACATATCACCATAAATTGTGCCATAGCCAGTTGCTAATTCAGATTTATTGCTGGTAGTTAATAATAAGGCATTTTGTTCATTTGCAAGTGCCATTAGTAGATTACCGCGAATTCTTGATTGAATATTTTCAAGAGTTTTATTGTCAGAAGATTGTTTTATGTTATCTCCGAGGCTCTCTGTTATTGCTTTAAATGTTTTTTCTATATTGATAATATTAAGTTTTAGATCAAGATTTTTTGCACATAGCAAGGCATCATCCATTGATTCTTGTGAATTATAACGACTTGGTAGAGCATAAAGTTTAACATTTTCTGGGCCTAAGGCATCTACTGCAATAGTTGCAACCATTGCTGAATCTATTCCCCCTGACATTCCTAATAACACTGTTTTAAAGTTATTTTTTGTTATATAGTCTCTTAGTCCTAAAATAAGAGCTTGGTAAATTGATTCATTGATATTTTCTTGATTTTCTGTAAAAATACAGTTAATTGACTCAGTAATATTGATATTTTTGTTATTGTCGTCAAAGATATTGATAATTTTTGTTTGATTAGTGTTTTGTAAAGTTGAGCCTGTTATTTTATTTTGTGTTTTTTCTAGTTCAATAATTTTAAAATCTTCTTCAAAATCAAGCATTTGCAATATTTGATTGCCATTTTCATCTATTGCAAATGAATTTCCATCAAAAACAAGACTATCTTGTCCGCCAATTTGATTGATGTAAAGTAGGGGCTTGCAAAGGCTTGTGGCAAAGTTTTTAGCGATTGCAATTCGTTTTTGATATTTGTTTTTAGTGAATGGTGAGCTATTAACAGCTATTACATTATCAATAATTTGCTCTTGTAGCATAAAAAGATTTTTAAGATTCCATAAATCTTCACAGATTAATATTGAGTGAGTAAAGCCTCTAAATTCAATTGTTGAGAGGGTGTTGGCGGGCTGAAAGTAGCGATTTTCATCAAATACTCCATAATTAGGCAAAGATTTTTTGTGGACTATTTTTTTAACTTCGCCATTTTCAATTAACATTGCTGAATTGCGAATTAGTTTTTGTGATTTATATTCCTCAATTATTGGAGCAGTTAAAAGAATTGCTGTTGAGACTTTTTTTGACAATTCAACAATTTTCCAAATTCTTTTTTCTGTTTCGTTAATAAAACTATTTTTTAGTAGTAAATCTTCACAAGGGTAGGAGGTGAGGGCGGTTTCTGGCATTATAATAAGATCTGCATTTTTTTGGTTGGCGGTCAAAATTGCATTGTTAATTTTTTCAAGATTGTAATCAAGGGCTCCAACTATTGTATTTAGTTGTGCCATTGCGATTTTTATCTTTGCCATAATTAAATTTTTAAAATTTTGATTCTTCTTTATTAAGGATTCTTATTATATTTTCTTTATGTTTAACCGTTGTGATAATGAATAATATGGTGCATAAGGCTATTTGTTCAATTGGTGCATTATAAAATTTGGAAAATATTATTGAAGAAAATATTGCTATCAAGGAAGATATTGCTGAAATTCTAGTAATTGAAAAAGTAAGAGTCCAGAAACATAAGGCGAGGAGCCCTGCTGTAAAATCAAGGGCTATGAGAGTTGCGAGGGTTGTTGCCACACCCTTTCCGCCTTTAAAATTAAGGTATATAGGATAAATATGTGCCATTACTGCTATAAATGAAACCAATGTTAGAAATAAATGAAAATGGCTGATTTGATAAAAATTAAAGCGGGCGATTATAACCATTATTGCTCCTTTAGAGCAATCTAAAACTAGGGTTGCAAAGCCAAGCCTTTTTCCAGCGATGCGAGTTACATTAGTTGCACCAATATTTTTAGAGCCTAATTTTCTAATATCTTTTCCTGTAAAGAATTTAGTTAGAATTAGTCCAAATGGTATTGAGGCAATAAAATAGGTTGCCACCAGAAATAAAAACTGTTGAAAAATCGCCATCATTTTTTGTTTAGATCGTCGCTGTTTTTGGTTTTTCTGAATGCATCAAGAGATATAACTTTTTCAGTTAAATCAATTTTTGATTTGCTAACATTTTCAATGTTAGCATGAAGTTTTAGGTTTTCTTCATTTTCTTCGTAATCTTCATATTCTGCACTGAATTTTAATCCAAAATTAATAGAAGGGTCAGTAAATGATGTGATTGATTTATAGGGAATTTTTATTGTTTCAAAAACCCCTGAAAAGCTAAGTGAAACCTGAAATTCATGCTCTTCTGCTTTTAGATCGCGATATTGATGTTGAATTGCTATTGTCATCTCTTCGGGATATTTTTCTAAAAGAGATTTATTCATTTTTATTCCTTTAAATTTAGTTAAAAATGTGACGATAAAGTAGTGACCACCTGGTAAGCCAGTTTTTTCAACTCTTTTTAATGTTTCATAAATTACTGATCGCATTGAATTTTCAATAATTTCATCATATCCGATAAGATCTTGCATTGTGAATTTATTTTTGCTTTTTATAAATTAATGCCCAGTTTCTTTTGATGGGTACTGGGCAACCCCCGATATTTCACTTATACTAGGCAGCAACAGCCTTTCTAGTAAATTCGAAATTATCATTAGCAACATTATCGTTTGCGTTTATTTTATTTTGAACGAATATCAATGTTTTGAAGCACTGATCGGCAGTTTCTCAACCGAGTAAAATATACTTTTTAGTAGCCTGTCGAAAGCTATGTCACCCCCATATAGATAAATGCTAATCTCATTTATTCTGAGTTAGTATGAAAATGATGGTGGAGGTGCTGGGTTCTGCCCCCAGGTCCAAACTGTTATTGTAATATAAGTTTATCACCATATCTTTGCAAAAAACAAAGCCCAACAACTTTAAAAGATATTTAAGAAAATCACAAGTTTTTTTTATAATTTTATTTATTTACCGCTCAAATTATGCAAGATTGAGAAATAAAATTAAGATTTATGTCGTCAAATATCTAAATATTTTGCATTTAATCTTGTTATTAATAATTTATACAAAATATTATTTTACTTTATAATATTTTTATTCATAAAATCGCCACATCTTATATTCTAAAAACTAAAATATTATCAATAAATATTAATATTAAATAAAAATGAAGATAAAGGTTTGTGAAGCTTCTTGCACTAAAAAGCCTTAAAACTAACCTTTTGAGAATAAGAAATGATATTGACTTTTCCCTTTTTTGCAATATTTTTTTAGGTTTTGTTGCAAAATTAGAAAAGAATAAAATAAAAATTCAAAATAAACTTCTCTTTTCTTTTTTCAAATAAACAGGTGAAGTATTTTAAACATTCTTCTCGCTCCATAAATTCTATTAATTAATTCTGATCTTAATTATAAAAAATTAGGCAAAATTAGGCAAAAAAATAAAATTAATAAGAACAAGAAATTATTCAGTTATGATTGAATTTATTGATAAAAAACAATTATCAGAGCAAGATATTTCAACCAAATTTATTGTTCCAGCAATAGAAAAAGCTGGTTGGGATATAAAAATGCAAGTTAGCGAGCAAAAACTTCCAATTACAGATGGCAGAATCATTATTAATGGAAAAAGCATTAAAAGAGGTGAACGAAAACGACCAGATTTTGTCTTATCTTATTGCAAAAACTTTCCATTGGCAGTAATTGAAGTAAAAGATAATAAACACTCAATTGCCAGCGGAATTCAGCAAGCACTTGGCTATGCAGAAATTTTAGATGCACCATTTGCTTATAGCACAAATGGCGACGGTTTTTTAGAGCATGATTTTATTACTGGGAAACAGCAAAATTTAACAATTGAGCAATTTCCTTCCCCTCAAGAGCTTTATAATCGCTATAAACAGCATAAAAATATTGGAGATGAAGTAGAGAAAATTATTCAAACTCCTTATTATCAAGGCAATTTAAGTAAATCTCCTCGCTATTATCAGCAAGTTGCCATTAATAGATGTGTTAATGCTGTTGCAGAAAATCAAAAAAGAATTTTATTAGTAATGGCAACGGGTACAGGAAAAACTTTCACAGCTGGTCAAATTATTTGGCGACTTTGGAAATCTGGTGCTAAAAAAAGAATCCTTTTTCTTGCCGATCGCAATATTTTAGTTGATCAAACAATGACTAACGATTTTAAGCATTTTGGTGGAGCAATGTCTAAGCTTTCAACAAAGCATGGAGCGGTTGAATATAAAGATAAGCAAAATCTTTCTATCAATAAAAAAACCAAGCAAGTTGACAAAGCTTACGAAATCTATCTTGGTTTATATCAAGCCCTAACAGGAAACGAAGAAGAAAACGACATTTATAAACAATTTTCACCCGAATTTTTTGATTTAATAATAATTGACGAATGCCATAGAGGTAGTGCGAAAGAAGATTCAAATTGGCGCAAGATTCTAGAATATTTTTCATCAGCAACACAAATTGGGCTAACCGCCACTCCCAAAGAAACCAAAGATGTTTCAAATATCGAATATTTTGGCGAACCAATCTATACTTATTCTTTAAAACAAGGCATTGATGATGGTTTTTTAGCTCCTTACAAAGTCGTTAGAATAATGCTTGATAAAGATATTGGCGGATACCGACCTGCAATTATTGACAGAGATCGGCACGGCAATGAAATTGAAGATAAAATTTATGGAACAAAAGATTATGATCGCACAATAGTTTTGACCAAAAGAACCGAAGCAGTTGCCAAGGAAATCACCAGATTTTTAAAGAAAACCGATCGCTTCAGCAAAACAATCGTATTTTGTGTTGATATTGAGCATGCCGAAAGAATGACTAAAGCCTTGATTGATGAAAACTCCGATTTAGTTTCGCAAAATCGTAAATATATTATGCAAATTACGGGAGATAATATTGAAGGAAAATTAGAGCTAGATAATTTTATTGATGTTGAAAAAACCTATCCAGCAATTGTGACAACCAGCAAATTATTAACTACGGGAGTTGATGCTCAAACCTGCAAATTAATTGTTCTTGATGCCAATATTAATTCATCAACCGAATTTAAGCAAATTATTGGTAGAGGCACCAGAATCAAAGAAGATTTTGGCAAAACCAATTTTACAATTTTAGATTTTAGAAAAGCCACTGATCAATTTTACGATCCAAATTTTGACGGCGATCCAATCCAAATTAAAGAAATAAAACAAGGTGAAGAAATTATTGATGAAGATAGTTTAACCAAAGAAAATGAAGATCAAAATATTGAGCCAAACAGTGCCGAAGATTCTGATTTTATTGTTAATCAACTTAACTCAGAAGTATTTGAAGAAAAAGCCAAAACCGAAAAAATTTATGTCGATAATGTTGAGGTTAGTATTATTTATAAGCAAAAACAATTTCTTGATGAAAATGGCAAATTAATTACGGGCTCTTTTAAAGATTTTAGCAAAAAGAAGATTTTGCAAAATTATAGCTCATTAGATGATTTTATTAATCAGTGGAACAATCAAGAAAAGAAAATGCAAATCATTGCCGAGCTAGAAAATCAAGGCATTAATTTTACTGAATTACAAAGCGATGTTGGTGAAATTAACAAAAACCTTGACCCATTTGATTTAATTTTGCATATTGCTTTTGGCAAAAATAAATTAATTACAAGGGCGGAACGAGTAAATAATGTTAGAAAGAAAAATTATTTAGCCAAATATAGCGAGCAAGCAAGAAAAGTTTTAAATGCCCTGCTTGATAAATATGCCAATCAAGGGCTTTCTTCTCTTGAAGATATTGAGATTTTAAGAATTAATCCTTTCGA
>JAJTDS010000058.1 GCA_021298605.1 Rickettsiales bacterium | reverse complement strand
AAGCCATTAGATGAAGATAAATTGAGATTGCTTAAAATTATGATTAATCGCAGAAGGGTTGTATTATTTGCAAGTACTCATAAAGGTGAAGAAGAGGTGGCTTTTAGAATCTTAAGAAAATTAAAATTTATACATCAAGATTTACTGTTGATTCTAGTAATTAGACATCCAGAAAGATCGGCAAGGGTTGTTGATCTTGCTGAGGAAATGGAGATAGGAGATATTGCTTGTCGTAGTAAAAATGAGAAAATCACTAGAGATACAGATCTTTATTTGGTTGACACAATTGGTGATCTCGAAATGTTTTATAAAGTCGCTGATTTTGGCTTTATTGGTGGCTCTTTGGTTGATGTTGGTGGTCATAATCCTTTTGAGGCAATTATTCATGATTGTGCGATTATTGTTGGTCCCTATGTTTCTAATAATTATGATATTTATGAAAATTTAATAAATAATAAGGCTTGCATAAAAATTACCAACGAAATTGAGTTGGAATCGGTAATTACAAGATTCTTGGAGGGTGAGTTGTTGGCTAAAAAATTTTGTACCATAGCAAAAAAATTAGTATTTGGAAATTTTGCTAATGATATATTAAGTGATATTTTTAATAAAATAAAAAATTATAAATAGATTGCTTAAATATCTTCTCCAAAGATTCTTTGATAAAACTCTTTAACTACTGTTTTTTCATCATCAATAACTTTATTTAGAAAGCTTAATATAAAGGCATATTTTATTGAGCCAAATATTTCAAAGTTTCTGCCCCAAGAAATCAGGGTTCTCAGTGAGATTAAATTAGAAATATCGCCGTTTTTAAAGGCTTCACGGCTTATATTGGCCATTTTTACCATCATTTTTGCAATATTTTGATTAAAAGAATTTTTAAGAAAAGGTAATTTTTTTTGTAAAATTTTAATTTCTACTTCTTCGCTTAAATAATTTAAGGCTACTGCAATATTCCAGCGATCCATTTGAGCTTGATTGATTAAATTGGTGCCGTGATAAATTCCCATATCATCGCCAGCTCCAAGAGTATTTGAGGTGGCAAAAATTCTAAAATAATTAGTTGGATTAATAACTTCATTTTCTTCAAGAAGCATAAATTTACCATTATTTTCTAATAAGCGATGAATGACAAAGGAGACATCGCTTCTGATTGCATCATATTCATCAAGAACTAAAGCGATATTGTTTCTTATGGAAAAGGGAATAATTCCTTCTTTAAATTCAGTAATTTGTTTGCCGTTTTTTAATTTTATGATGTCTTTTCCTACTAGATCAAGCCTTGTAATTTGAGAATCAAAATTAACTCTAATGCAGGGCCAATTTAATCGAGAAGCAACTTGCTCAATATGGGTTGATTTTCCAGTTCCGTGCATTCCTTGAATCAAAACTCTTTGATTAAACATAAAACCAGCAATAATTGCCATGGTTGTATCAGGGTCGAATATGTAGTTTTCGTCAATTTCTGGCACAAATGCCGATTTTTCTTTAAAGGCTAGAATTTCAAAATCACATTCGAAGCCAAAAGTTTTTTTGCAGTCAATTTTTTTCATTTTTTATGGTTTAAACCCTGTTACTGTAATAATTTCAAAAGTAGCAATAATTTTGCCCTCTTGATTTGAATAATGTTCTTGATATTTATCAATAAGTTTTGTTAAAAAATATTTAGTAAAAAATCGGCGAGATTTTTTACTAATAATATTGCTTTGTCCCATCATTTGCAAGTCTTTTAACAATTGAAGTGTTGATTTATAATCAACGGCTATTTTATCAATTTTTGCAACTACATTAATAAATCCAATTTTAGCCATTAAATGTGCTATTGTTTTTAATTGAATAGTTGGTATCATTCTAGGAGATAAGCCATCATATATATTGTTCTCAGTTTCTAATATCGCTCTTGCAAGCTCCGATAAATTATCTTCGCCAAAAAAACTAGCAATAAAAAGCCCTTTATTTACCAAGATATTATTAATCTGCAATAAAAATTTAGGCAAATCATTAATAAAATGCAAATTTGAGTTTGAGATTATCAAATCAAGAATATTGCTACCAAAAGGCATTATTTCTTCTTCTGCAATTATTAGTTGATGATTTATTTTATTTTCCAAGATTATTTTTTGAGAATCCTTGCAACTGGTAATTAATTTATCTTTAATTAATTGCGGATTGTTGCAAATAGAGGTTTGAATAATGTTTTTTGGTTGTAACTTTTCTGGTAGAGTAAGAAATTTTTCCAATAAATATTGATTTTTAATATTTATTTCTAAAATGTTTGAATAAGATTCTTTGAATGTTTTTGTGTCTTCAAAAATATTGTCGGCAATTTGATTATATAAAAAATCATAATTATCAAAATTTTTTATAATCTTTGCCAATCTAGAAGATAGCCACCTTCTATTAAATAAAATTTCGTTTATCACCAGTCTATGTTGTTAAAATTACCTAAAATTTTTATAAATAAATTAATTAATTTAATTTTCCCCAATCAATGCTTATCTTGCTTAGAGATCATTAACAATAATGCTAATTTTTGTTTAACATGTTGGCAACAACTAAAATTCATTAGCTCTCCTTGTTGCGAAATATGTTCCCAGCCCTTTGAGGAATATTTTAATAGTCGTTATCGTAAAATGATATGCTTAAAATGCCTATTGAAAAAGCCAGCTTTTGACCAAGTTTTTACAATATTTCATTATAATGAAATCATTAAAAAAATTGTTCTTAATCTTAAATATAATGATAATACTTTAATTGCTAGTAAAATAGCTGATTTACTAGCAAAAAAATTTGCCAGTAAAATTGCTGAATTTGATTTAATTGTGGCGGTTCCTATTCATAGATCTCGTTTATATAAAAGAAAATTTAATCAAGCGGTTTTAATCTCCAAAATTATACACCGTAAACCATTAAATGTTAATGAAAGCAATGTGCAGCTGCAACCAAAATTTTATCCAGATATTTTAATAAGGCTTAAAGATACAAAAACTCAAACAAAATTAAATAGTAGAGAAAGGGCAAAAAATTTGAAGAGAGCTTTTTTAGTAAAGAAGAAATATCGAAATTTTATAATTAATAAGAAAATTTTATTAATAGATGATGTAATTACAACAGGTGCAACCGCTCAAGAATGTTCAAAAACTCTTAAAAGGTTTAAGGCAAGGGAAGTTGCGGTGATGACATTAGCAAAAACGGTGTTAAATTATTAAAACAAGCTTTATTAATTCTCATTATGAAACATAAAAAATATTTATAATAATTTTTACTATTAAATTTAATTTTATGGCTTTTACAAACTAAGTTCGCACACATAATTTAAATTAAATTTATTAATAAGATGAATAATAGCAACCACAAACCATCATTTTTTTAATTGAGTTATCTATCGTATTGATTATTATTGGTTTATTAGCAGATGGAATTCTAGTTACTGTGGTAGTAGCTTATGTTAAAAGTATCTTGGATATTATATCTTTAAATATTAGGCATTTTGATACTGATGGTTTTTTTATGTGTTATTCAAGGTTAAATTCGACCAATTCTGATAAATTTCTTTCTGCATCTCCAAAATATTGCGATGGAGATGCTGTAAGGCTGGCAAAACATGTGAAATTTAACATTAATTTAATATTCTATTGCCTTACTGAAAAAAGTTTATATTATTTTATTAATAAATCTTTCTAAACTTAAAAACAAATAGCAAATGACTGAAAAACTTAAATTAATTACTTCAAAATTCTCTCCTTATGGCCACAGGGTTGAAATGGCATTGATTGAAAAGGGTCTAAGTTATGAAAAACAAGATATAGATCTCGCTAATAAACCAGAATGGTTTGTTAAAGATTCGCCACTAGGTAAGGCTCCAATCCTTTATGTTGGAGATAAAATATTATTTGAATCAATTGTTATTTGCGAATATCTAGATGAAGCATTTCCACAAAATCCTTTGCACTCTAAGGATCTTATAATAAAAGCCAATCATCGCTCTTGGATTGAATATAGTAAGTTTAATAACTAGAGGGTCAATGCAGAAAGCTATTCCTAGTGATTATGATGAAATATTCAGAGGCTTTTTGGAAAGAAAAAATTCTCACTTGCTTTCGATGAGTTTTTCTTTATAAATTATGATTGAAAGATCCGGAATTGTAACCATTGAAAATGCCATAACCAGCCTTTTAAAGCCGATTTTTATAGGCGATAAAAAAAAATTTATTGCTATTAATTATTTGCAAAAAAATTGGGAAAATATAATAGGCAATAATTATTATAAATTTTGCTTGCCGAAAATCATAAAGTTTGACAGATTGGGTAATAAAGCAACATTAACAATTATTGCCTATAATTCTTCCATAGCATTTTTAATTGAGAATAATCAAAATAATATTATAGAAAAAATCAGAACCTTATCTGGTCTTCATTCCATCGATAAAATTAAAATACTGCAACAGCCTGCCAATATTAATTCCAAAATTATTAGAAAAAATAATTTTTACCAGAAAAGCTCCGAAGAAATTACTAATATTCGCAATAAAATTGAAGATATTTTGAATAAAATTGAAGATAAAGAAATTAAAAATACCTTAGAGGATCTGGCTATATCAATATTCTCAAAATAAATTAAAAGATCATTTCTCTTCCAGTCTTGAAAATAATAGTTTGTGGTTGAAAATATTATAAATAGTTTTATTGTAGTTACTTTCAATTAAAAATCAAATTTTAGCAATAATGCTTCACCTAATAAAAAAATATTTTTTAAAACAACTATTTTTTTTAGTAATTTTAATCACCCTTCAATCTTGCAATAATAGCAAGAAAAGCCTTGTAAATATTGTAAATTCTAAAAATTTTATTGCTGAAAATAAAATCATTAATTTGCCTAATCAAAATATTAAAAAAATAAAAGTTGCACTATTTTTACCACTTTCTGGCAAGCATCAACAACTTGGTAATTCTCTTGTAAATAGTGCTATAATTTCTTTATTTGAAAATAAAGAGGGTAATGACTTAGAATTGTTGCTTTTTGATAGTGGTGATAATTTAAAAGATGCAGAAAAATCTTTTTCTGAAATTGTCAAGCAAAAAATTAAAATCGTTATCGGTCCTTTATTTTCATCAATAATTCCTGCGATTGAAAAAACAGCCCTTGACAATAAAATGATTATATTTTCACTATCTAATAATAGCAAAATGTTGAGTAAGTTGAATGAGTCATTAAGCAATAATCAAGTTATTTTTATTAGCGGAATTAGTCCTGACAATCAATTTAAAGCTTTGATAGATTTTTCTAATCAAAATAATTATTATAATTTTATAATGATTGCCCCCAATAATGAGGCGGGTAGAATAATGAATGATGCCTTTAGAGAAAATTCGTTAAAAAAACCAAATAATTTTGAAAGTTATTTTTATAAAAGTGATTTATCTGATATAGAAAATATATTCTTTCTTCTAGGTAAAAATAAGAGTAGAAAAGAGCTTAATTTATCAAAGAAAATATTGGTAATTGCTGATTCGCCAAAAAATATTAGTAAAATTATTAATTTTATTGCAAAAAATAATAAAAATTTTCCTTCTCAAGTTTTTGGAACCTTGCAACTTGATGATATAGCTACTTTTAACGAGAATAATCTTCAGGGTTTGATTTTTGCTAACTCGGAACCGCAAAATTTTCAAAATTTTGAACAAAGATATTATGATATATTTAAATCATTTCCTCCAAGAATTTCATCTCTTGCTTATGATTTAACGACTGCAATTTCTAAGGTTGCTAATCAATCGGTAATCAATAATAAAGAAATTACTATTAGCGATTTTATTAATTACAGCTCTCAAGGTAAAGTAGGATTTGAAGGAATTGATGGATATTATCAATTTAATAATAATGGCTCAATTAAAAGAAGTATTGCAATTATTAAAGTTGATAGAGGTAAATTTACGGTAATAAAGCGATAAATTAAAATGTTATCATTATCTTCAACATCTGATCTAGTTAAAAAATACCAACTAAATGCCAAGAAATCGCTGGGGCAAAACTTTATCTTTGACCAAAATTTTACTGATAAAATTGTAAAAAATTGCGGAGAAATCAATGGTAAAATAGTTCTTGAAATAGGGGCGGGGCCAGGAACCCTTACTCGTTCAATACTTGCTAAAAATCCTAAAAAATTAATAGTTGTTGAAAAAGATAAAAGAGCAATTGAGATATTAAAAGAATTGCAAGCTTTTTATGGATCGATGCTTGAGATCATTGAAGGTGATGCTATTAAAATTGATGAATACAACATTACTAATAACCAAAAATTTAAAATTATAGCTAATTTGCCTTATAATATAGGTACATTATTGCTGATTAAATGGCTCAAGAGGCTTGAAAATATTGAGTCTATGCATTTAATGTTGCAAAAGGAAGTTGCTCAAAGAATTGAGGCGAAAGTAAATCATAAGCATTATGGTAGGCTTTCAGTTATTTCTAATTTGCTTTGTAAAACTAAAATTATTTTCGAGGTTCCGCCAACTATCTTCATTCCTCCTCCTAAGGTATTTTCAGCAATTATCGAATTAATACCTTGTAACAAAATAATGACAGATTTCAATTTCGATATTTTTGAAAAAATTGTTGCTGTTGCTTTTAATCAAAGAAGAAAAATGATAAGATCATCTTTAAAACCAATATTTAATAATGTTGATGAAGTTTTAGAGAAGCTAAATATTCACTCAAATTTGAGGGCAGAAAATCTTACAATTGTAGAATTTTATAAAATGGCACAATATTATCAAAATAATTAGTTATTGATAAATTTCTATTTTTCAATTATAAAATTTTTAAATATTATTTCTTTCTATAGCATCTTATATTCTTGCCAAATTCAGGATCTCCAATTCTTCCAGAGTCAGACAATATCCAGCAGGTTGCATTATCAGGATCATATGTAATATAAAGACAATTTCTTCCGTAATTTTGATTGCATTTTAATGCACAATCATAAATTGAAGTAACAAGAGATCCGTTGCTATAAGTTGTTGCATTATCAGTATAGCAATCGCTATCACTTAAATAATCAAACTTTTGTGCCACCTTTGCATATCCCGCAATACTACCTGCACTATAATTTCTTACTGCTGATCTAGTGATGCAGGTTCCATTATTATAGGTAGCAAATTTACAATTTGTGTCATTGTCACAATCTTGTAGGCAAGATTTGTAATTGGCGGTTGTAATGCTTTTAATTTGATCGCTTGATGTTGTTCCGCTATATTTAGCATAATGTATACAATTGTTTACTATTGAAGTGGCTAAGCCTGTTGATTCGCAACTATAACTAACCTTGCCACTATAATAATTTGCTCCATCCTCAACATCGCAATCAAAACTTCCTGTACCATCGGCTGCAAATGCAAGATTGCTTTTTGCATTATATCCATAATCTGCAGGAGTATTACAAGTAATAGGAGTACAAACCCCATTAACCAAGCTATAACCAGTAGCACAAGAACATTTAGGGGTGGTAGTTAATTTAGTGGCATAAGAATTATTGCTATAATATTCAATAACAGTATTATTGCATTTATAATAAAGGCTACCAGTATAACCAGTATTACCACAAGTTGCAGTTCCTGTAATATTAGTTGATATTAAGCCGTTAGTAGTATAAGCACTAACTCCAGTTAAACCAGTTGGGCTATTACATTTAGAAGTAACACAAGAACCATTTGATAAGTAGTGGTCAGTAGTGCAACTACAACTCCCAGTCACACTTAATGTTCCAGTAGTGCAGGTATAGTTAACAGATCCAGTATAGCCATTAACATTACAAGTAAGAGGGGTAGAAGTCGTGTTGTAAGATACTGATGATGGAGAAGATATTCCAGCAACACTAACTGGGCAAGTAATAGGAGTACAAACCCCATTAACCAAGCTATAACCAGTGTCACAACTACAACTTCCGGTAATAGTGGCATCAGATCCTTGAGAAGCGCAACTATATGCAACTGAACCAGTATAGCCATTAGCATCACAGGTAATGATGCCATTATTACCTGCAACTTGAGTGGTAGTAATACCATTGGTAGTTGGTACATTACAAGAAGGGATGCAAAAGCCATTACTAAGAGCATAACCAGTAGCACAAGAACAAGTTGCATTAGCAGGAGTGGTGATAACGGTTTTATTGATACAGCTATAAGTTATAGAGCCACTATAACCAGTTTTATCGCAACTTAAAGTAGCGGTGCCAGTAGTGCCATTAACTGAAGTTTTAGAGATACCAGCGATACTTACTGGACAAGAAGATGCATCACAACCACTTTCAGTAACAATACCAGTAGAACAATCTGTATTTTTAGCATCAACTTTAATTCGCCATTTATTACTCATATAATCAGATATATCAGTAATTTCTGTGTTAGATAATGCTCTTTTAAAAACTACTAATTCACCAATTTGACCTACATAATTTTTACCAATGGAAAGATTAGATAAATCTGTAATATTATTCTTGGCACTATCTGTATTTAACTGACCAGCTAATACTCCATTAATATAAGTTTTATTACCTTCGCTAGCTGAATGGATGATAATAATTATTCTTGCTCTTGAATAAGCGGCATAACTACTAATTGCTGATGCATAACTATTAGAACCACCCTGACTATGAATAATTGTGCCATCGGTTTTATAGCCAACTAATAAATTTTGATCGGTTCCTGCAATTGAAGGATCTCCTATAATGTAATTATCTGCTTTATCACTTTCTCTTTGCTCGACAATCATAATAGTATAATCACTATTATTAATTGCTCCTGAACTTACTTTTAAGGCATTACTGCCTTGAAACTTTACCGCAGGAATACTATTGATACTATTAGCATAAATTGGAGCATTGCCATCAACAGTTGCTGAAGCAATTTCATTACCACCGCCAATATTATTCCATCCACTGCTAATTAAAGCATTATCAACGGATTGACCATTAGCAAAACTACTCGATAAACTACCTTCAAACCACATTACTAGATCTAAAATACTTCCCGCTACAATTCCACCTGCTAATAAACCGATAATAATCAATACGATAGATAGCTCAATTAAAGAAAATGCTGATGGTTTGGGGTTGTTGTTATGTTTCATTTTTATGCAAAGTGAATAAATTTTTGGTTATTGATATTTCAAATTGCAAGCAAAATGTTTTGATGAAGTTGATTAGCATATTTTAAAAGTAAATTTGCAAGCAAAATGTCAATAGGGCTTTAATTATTTAGTAAAATATGTTTCAAAATGATATAATTATTGCTGTTTAAATGTAAAAACAATTAAATATAAATTACTTAATTGACCAGCTATCAAGGTTAATGCCGTATTCTGGGCTAATTTTAGGGATAGAGAAGATATTGCGATATAGAACTCGCTGTGAATCATTATACCACTGCAAAATGCAATAATAGTTTTTAATAAGCTCTTGATCTAGATCTCTAGCTAGCTTGGTAATGATTTTAATATTATTGGTTTGATTGATATTTTCAATTATTTTATCAATTTTTTTATTACTAACCCCTGATAAATTCCTACTGCCAATTATATCTTTTTGTGATGAATGCCAATAAAAAAACAACTCTTCACTTGGTATTGATGCTTGTCCGAATACTGAAATAATTATATCAAAATTAAAATTTTTAACACGATTTTGATATTGATTTTGTTCTGTAAAACGAACCTTTGCTTCTATTCCAAGTTTTTTAAGATTGTTAATAAAAGGTGCGATAACCATTTCAAATGCGGGGCTATCAATTAAAAATTCAATTTTAATCGGGGTTTTTTGATTATTGGGGGGAAATAATTTATTGCCAATGATTTTATATCCTGCTTTTCTAAGAATTTCTTGAGCTAATAATAAGCGATTGCGATTGAAACCATTGCCATTATTGATTATTTCATTTTCTTCTAATTCTGCAAAAAGCTCTTTATTTGATGATTTTGCTGAAAATGTTGAATTTTCAAAATAACTATAAGTTTTTTTGTATGAATTGTAAAAAATATGTTGATTAAGCCATTTAAAATCAAATGCTAAATTAATTGCCTTGCGAAGATTAATATCTTGAAATTTTTCTTTTCTTAAATTTAAGATAAAAGCCTGAATAGCTGGAGGTGAGTTATTTTTAAAAGTAGTTTTAATAATTTGATTATTATTTACGGCCTCAATATTATAGGCATTTGCCCAATTTCTGGCAATATTTTCAAATCTTATATCATATTTCTGTGCCTTAAATGCCTCAATTAAAACATTATTATCGCGATAATAATCAAAAGTTATTTTATTGAAATTATATAAACCTTTATTAACTGCTAGATCTTTGCCCCAATAATTATTATTTTTTTTATAACTAATTGATTTTCCAATATTAACTGAATCAATTATATAAGGGCCAGAGCCAATAGGAAAGCTATTTTTATTATTATCAAAATTACTATTATTGAAATCTATTTTCTTAAAAAAATGTTGAGGTAATATAGGGAGGCTTGAAATTATTAACGGTAATTCTCGTGAATATTTTTCTTTAAAATAAAAACAAATATGATGAGAATTAATTTTTGTTAATTTTTTAATATCTCGAAATGCTATTTTGTAAGATGGGTGACCAAATTTTTTTAATATTTCAAAAGTAAAAACTACATCATTGCTGGTAATTGGGGTTCCGTCGCTAAATTGAGCAATTTTTCTTAATTTAAAAGCAATAAAATTATTTTTTTTTGAAAATTTAATTGATTCCGCGACTAGTCCATATCTAACTCCTACTTCGTCATTACTTGCAACGGTTAGAGTTTCGTAAATATAGCTATCTATTCCAGATGCAGAAATTCCTTTTAAAATAAATGGATTGAGGCTATTAAAAGTGCCTTCAACTCCTAATTTTATTTGTCCGCCTTGTTTTGATTGTGGATTTATAAAATCAAAATTCTTAAAATTATTTTGATATTTAGGGCTTTTAGCAATAGATATAGCATGAGACCAATATTCACTAGCTTTAGTGTGGTTTTGGAAGCTAATTGCGAATAATGAGAATATTGCAATAAATTTTAGAGGATAAAAATTTAACATTAATTCTCAATTTTTTATTTATTACTTAAAAATATTAAATTTTTTTAAGTAGATATGAGTTAATTCTTAAATTCGATGATAATTTGCCCTATTCCTACTGGATCTCCTGCTGAAAATTTGATTTTACCTATTTTAATATCATGATCGGTTCTAATTAGATTTTCCATTTTCATTGCCTCAATTACTACAAGCTCTTGACCAGCTTTAACTTCATCTCCTTCTTCTACTTTAAAACGAATAATTTTGCCGGTAATTGGTGAAGTTAAGTTTGTTGGTTTAGAATTTTTGTTAATTTTGGGCATAAATTTTGATAATTCAGCAACCTTTGGTGACATAACATTGACAAAAGCATCAACTCCAGAATGTTGTAGCAAATAACTTCCTGTGAGGTTGTTTTCACGAATTTTGACTCCAATTTCAGTGCCGTCAATTATTGCTCTAAACAGCTTTTCCCCGGGGATCCAAGAGCTTTCTAGTTTTATTATTTTATTATCGCACTCAATTTTTAAATGTTCTTGCTCTCTTTCAATTATATTTACTAAATATGACTTTTCGTCAATCGCAACTACCCAGCGGTCGGATATTTGTTTTTCGCGATTATATAATTGTCCGCTAATATGAGAATTTCTTTCAAAATTATGCAAAAATATTTGCATTGCAACCGCAATAAATACTTCGGATATTTGTGAATCTAGTTCATTTCCAAGGAAGCCAGCAGGGAATTCTTGCTTAATGAAAGATGTTGAAATATCTCCGCTAATGAATTTTTCATTTCGCATAATGGTTTCAAGGAAGCTAATATTATGAGAAACTCCGCCAATTGCAAAGGTTCCAAGAGCGGTTCTCATATTCTGTATTGCCTCTTGGCGGTTCTCGCCAAAGGTGCAAAGCTTTGCTATCATAGCATCGTAAAACATACTAACTTCTCCGCCTTCATATATTCCGCTATCAATTCTAACATTTTTGCCTTCTTGTGGCTCAATATAAAGATTTATTCTACCAGATGAAGGCAGGAATCCTCTTGAAGGGTCTTCGGCATAGATTCTTGATTCTAATGCCCAGCCTTTGAGTTTTATTTCTTCTTGAGTGAAGGGTAGATTTTCTCCGAGGGCAATTTTTATCATCAACTCAACAATATCAACTCCTGTAATTAGTTCAGTTACAGGGTGCTCTACTTGTAGCCTAGTGTTCATTTCTAGAAAATAAAAATTTTTATTTTTATCCATTATATATTCAATTGTTCCTGCTGAAAAGTATCTTACTTTTTGAGCTAATGCCTTTGATTGTGCATACATTTTTTGGCGAGTTTCTTCGTCAACAAATGAACTAGGGGCTTCTTCAATAACTTTTTGATTATTTCTTTGAATTGAGCATTCTCTTTCGCCAAGACAAACAATATTACCTGATTTATCGGCGATAATTTGAATTTCAATGTGACGGGGATTTTCAATAAATTTTTCAATAAAAATACGATCATCTGAAAAGCTATTTTTTGCTTCATTGGTGGCGGAAGTAAATGCCTCAGATATTTCTGATTTTTCCCAAACTATTCTCATTCCTTTTCCTCCTCCTCCTGCGGATGCCTTAACCATAACTGGAAACCCAATTTGTTCAGCTATTTTCATTGCTTCTTCAATATCTTTGATAACTCCTAAATGACCAGGTACACTGCTAACATTAGCTTCGATAGCAAGTTTTTTAGAGGCGATTTTATCTCCCATCATTTCAATTGAGTAAGATGAAGGACCAACAAAAATCACTGAAGATTTTTCCAAGGCATTAGCAAATTCGCGATTTTCGGAAAGAAAGCCATAACCGGGGTGAACCATTGTTGCACCTGTTTTTTTGACTGCATTTAAGATTTTTTCAATGTTGAGATAGCTTTGCGAAGAAGGTGAGTGACTACGGCAAGTTTTTATAATTCTGCAAGCTATTTCGCCACGATTGGCAATGAGTAATTTATGCATTTTCTAGATATTTTAATTTGTTGAAAATGTTATCAAATTTTTTAATTGATAATGATAATTAGATGATAAAAATAATTTCGCGATTAAATCAATAAATAAACAAAAAGCAAGTTTTTTTATAAAACGACTTCAACCCAACAATTTGGGGTTTCGTAAAGCCTTAACTTTTTACATTCAACTTCTGTTTTAGTTAACAAGTTTGGCAATATTTCTTTAAGTAAGTGGAGAGCTATGTTTTCAGCGGTTGGCGGGCAATCAAGATAATAAATATTTTGTCCTGTATTATTGTTGATAAGATTTCCAAGTTCTCTATCTTGATTTGACAAAATGGTATTGTGATCGAAAAATTGATCAATCCAGCCACCTATTATTTTTTTTATCTCTCCAAAATCTATAACTCTGCCTAATTTATCCAATTGATTATCTTGATTTTTAGGACTTAAATAAACTTCTAAAATATAGCGATGACCGTGAAGCATTTTGCATTTACTTTCGTGATTAATGATGCGGTGAGCAGAATCAAACTCGATTTTGCGAATAGAATTTATCATAAATTTGTTGTAATGTAATTTGAAAATGATTAAAAAACTTGTTTATTAGAAAATAAAGTTATAATATTTTTATGTGTTTGTTATTGGCAAGTCAATTAAATATTAAATGATTCAATAGCACAAATACTATATAGAAACATATTAAAATCCATAAGCTAACTTAAAGCTTTAATTTAAATTATCGATAAATAAATTAAAAAATGAAAAATTCTGCTGATTCTTTAAAAAAACATTGGGAACAAACTTCTGACGGCACCTACCTATCTAAACTTATAATTGGTGGAAGAAATTTACTTGACGGCACTTATGCATCTAAAGGCTTTGATCTTGTTTTTTTAAAAGGAAAGCAAGAAGAATTTCAATCTTCAAAAAATAATTTAAAAGAAATTAATCAAAAGTTTTTTGAACAATTATTAGAAGCATCAAAAAAAGATGAAGAGAAATATAATGAAAGAAAAAATGATTATTTATCAAAATTAAAATTAAGTCCAGACGAAAGCAAGGTAGCTGGTCAAGTCTATGATGAATTATATCAAGCTCAACTAAAAAAAATACTTAAAGAAGAGTGTGAAGAATATGAAAAAAAGGCAAAAGAATTTTCAGCAATAGTTGAGAAAAATTTAGAAAATGCTAATAAAGAAGCTTCTCCTTCTCATCCAGATATGGTATTTTCCGCGGTTTTAATGATGACTCCATTTGGTTTATTTGCAGTTTTTGACTATTTTGATCAATTACAACAAGTTTACGAAGTCGTCAAGCCTGCTATTGATGGCTTACAAACAGTATTTGAAAATGTGCCATTTATTGGAGATTTAATGAAGGAGTTTTATGGAATATCGGGCAGTGAAGTTGGTAGGTCTGCAAGTGCATTTGTTGGTTCTTTATCCAACGATTTTCTTTTAAAATCTGCAATATCATATTTTGCCACTGAAAGAATGACGGGAAAGCTAATTGATCCTTACGATAATAAAAAACAAAATTTTGATTTAGTAATAAAAAAAGTTGAAAAATTTAATTCGGCACTAACTAATGACTTTAACACACAAGAATCAGGAATTGCAAATAGGGCTCTAGAAAAATGTGGTTTAGATGATAAAAAAAACTACACAGTTATAAAAGAAGCTATTCAAGATAAGCAAAAGCAAGTAAGAGAAAGAAAAGAAAATGTTAAATCATTTAATCAAAGTTTTTTTAGCTCTAGAGCTAATGATCAGCAACAAATGATTAAAAATTTGTTAAAATTTGACCCAGCAAAAGCAAACGACGAGCAAAAAAAAGCCTTTATTGAAAAAGCTTGGATAGTTTTTTTCGCAGAAAAAGATTCTGATATTGAAAGCTCTAGAGGCAAAATAAAGAGTGATCCAAAATCTGTAGAAGAAAATTCTGGCGATAATTATTTTAATCAACTTTCTATTTCTCAAGAGCTTCAATTTGCTAAAAAGCTCTCACAAATTGGTATTTCTTGTTTTGAAGAAGAATTAAAAAACTTGGTTAAAGATCTCCGCCTTATTCAAGGAAAGGCAATGCTTGTTGGTGGCTTACAAAATGATAGTGCTGAATTTTTGGCCAATTTTTTACCTAATCAAAATATTGAAATTCTTGATAATAAAGATTTTAAAAGCAAAACTTTGGAAGATGGCAAAATTTATGAAACCAGATTACAAAAGTTAAATCCGCAAGATTTAGATAAAATGTCAGCTCTAATTTTGCATGAGAAGATTAAAGATGGAGGGCATTACACCGCTTTAATTAAACAAAAAATTATTGAAAATGGTCAAGAAAAGATAGTTTGGTTTCATTATAATGATGATAAGGTAATAGAGATAAAAGAAGATGAACAAATGAAATCGATATTAGCAAACAAAACCGTTGTAACCATCGTTAACAGTAATGAATTGCCAATCGCAACAAAATTGAACGGAAAAATTAATCCAGCATTTAGCGGTTTAAAAAACACTGGCAATAGCTGTTTTGCTAACTCTGCAGTAGTTCTTATCAGTTCTTTGCCAGAAAATAGTGTGGTAAAAGAAGAATTTATTAAAAATCTTGATAAGGTTGGTATTGCTCCTGATTTAGAAGCTAATCCTAACAAGTTAAACATTTCACAATTCCAAAATAACTTTATTGCAAATCAATCTGCGCAAAATGTTGTTGACCAAATTTACAAAATAAATAAAGAACCATTGCAAGGGTCGCAAATTATTACTGGCAAACAACAGTCTACTGGACAACAGAAATAAACCCTCAGAAATAAGCCAACAAGGGGCTTCGGCCCCTTGAGGTGAAGTTATATTCCGTTATCATTAGGTCAAGGGGCTGAAACCCCTTGTTGCCATCAGAAAGAAGCTCGGCAGATTAACTGAAAAATTAAAATTACAAGATTTACCACCGACTTAACAACAACAAAGCCAATGAAATAGCGAGATCTAACAACCCTCCCCTTGAGGGCCTGTCGTTGCGAAAGCACGACTCTTGAAATAACAACCCTCCCCTTGAGGGCCTGTCGTTGCGAAAGCACGACTCTTGAAATA
>JAJTDS010000004.1 GCA_021298605.1 Rickettsiales bacterium | reverse complement strand
TAATAATTTTAAAAGTCAAATTGCTCTTAGGGTGGATTATTTTTGATTGTTGAATTTTATAATAATTTTAGACATTTCATCAAAGCTTTGATCAATAGTTTGTGTTACTTTATCAATTACTATTGCATCTGCAACCTTTATTAATGGTGCATTACTTCTGTTTATATCGCTAGAATCTCTATTTTCTAGCTGTTTGAAGATGGTTTGATATTCGAGTAAGATACTTCTTCGCAAACGGTGTGTGGTTTTTTTAATTTAACATTGCTTTAGTTTTTTGATAGCCTTTAGAAGTTGGTGTCTTGACTCTTATCCAATTAATAGCCTTCTACAGCAATAATTTTGCTAATATTCTTTATTTTTAGAATATCATCATTATCAATTAAATAAAAGCTTGATAGTGCAATTTTAGTTGTTTTATTGCCTAAAACCATTATTACAACTCTACTCCCTTCGCTAAATGTTTGCGGAGCTTTTTTTTGTTGTAAAAATGCCTTGAGACTAAAAATAGAATCTCTTTCTTTTATTGTTATTTCAACTTGTTTTAAAAATTTCTTATTTTTTATTTCTTCAATTTTTTGTTGATAATTGTTATTCTGGCTACTATCAAAATTTTTATTTGGTGATTTTTGATATGCTTTATTATTAAATTTTTTATAATTATTTTTTGTTTTTGATATATCTTCAAATGGCTTTTCTCTAGGCTTAACTTCATTGATAAAAATTTCTAGATTGATGATTTTTTTAACTAATATCCTTATTCCGCCATCATCTTTTCTAACACTGCATTCGATTATTACTCTTGAGCCGTCCGCAATTAAGTCGCGAGATTCAGTAATTAGCTTTTCATCAAAAATCATTGCTTCAAATACACCGTAAGAATCAGATAAATAGAGATAGGCGAATCTACCTCTTGTACTAGAGCGATGTTTACTACTAATTACTATTCCTGCTATTTTGATAAGGTCGCCATCTTCCAGTTTGTCACTAATAATTTTTTCAGAAGATACAATTCCTCTTTTTTGAAGTTCTTCCTTGGTTTCGTCAAGAGGGTGGTCGTTAAGAAAGAAGCCAAATGCTTCAAATTCTTGTTGCAATCTTTCTGTTTTGTTCCATTCTTTGCAGTTTTTTAGGGGTGGGTTATTTTCTCTGTCAATAACATTTCCAAAGAAACTCATCTGGTTTGAAGATTTAACCTCGTTTTCTTGATTTGAATAGGCTGACAATATATCAAAAGATTCGGCGATTTGATGTCGATTAGAGTGAATATCGTCAAAAGCTCCAGATTTTGCTAGGGCTTCAATTGATTTTTTATTAATAAATTTAGGATCTAATCTTTTTGCAAAATCATAAATATTTTTAAATTTGCCATTTTTATTTCTTTCTTTGGTGACTTCTTCCATGGCATTAATTCCAACTGCCTTAATGGCTCCAAGCCCGAATCTTATTGCAAATTTTTGAGTTGCGGAATCCTTCATTACTTATTCTTTAAATTATTTTCTAAGACGAAAAAATGGCAGTTTATTAACAAAGTCTGATATTTTTTTAACTGCATTATTAATTGATTGTTGTTTTTCGATATCAATATCGATAATACAGCTTTTATCCTTAATTTTATTGATTATGATGTTTATTTTTTCTTTGCTTTGTTTTTTTAGATTTTCAAATGCCATTACCTTACTTATTTCTTGATCTATAAATTTTTTAGTTTTTGAAATGTCAAGACTATCATCTTCAATAAAAATTTTTATAGTTTTTATGATTATTTTGCTAAGAATTAATCTTTTGCTGTAATAACTCATATTGCTACTTTTATCTTGAATTACAAACCAAATACAATCTGCAATTTGATAGACAAATGAAATTAATGAAAATTTATTATTAAAAGAATTTGAGCTTGGCGAATTGCTAATAATTTTATTGGCAAAATCTGTTAATTTTTGATTAAAGAAAGATTTACTAAATGTATTTTTATTGATTAAATCTAGCTTAAAATTTTCTTGTAAAAGTCTTTTTATAGCACTTCGATTATTATATTCAATTTCAAATCTTTGATATAATGCAAATCTTATTTTATCTCTAATTTTAAGATTCTGATTATTGAGCCGGTTTTGAAAATTTTCTGAAAATTCTTGATTGTAGTTCTCAATATAAAATTTGGTTAATTCTTTTATTCCTTCTTCAAAAATTATGACAGAGAATGTTTCCTCAATATTGCAAGCGGTGCAAGCATTTTTAAGAGTATCAATATTCCAGCCTTCATTGCCGGCGAGGGCAAGAAATTTTTCTAAAACTTTTTTTTTGTTCTCAACTGAATCAATAATCATAATTTATTAAGATTTACTTTTTTTAAACAATAATTCATAACTTATCTAATTTTTAATATTTTATGAATTTGCAATGAAAGGCGATATCCTTTTAGCAGACACAGATCTAAGGCATATTGCTGGTTATCGAGATTCTTTTTTTTGTCAATTTCATCCATTGGTTGTAAATAAATTGGTTGTTTTATTTTGTCAATAAAATCTGGTAAATTTCGATATTCTTGATTTGTTTTAGAGATAATAAATTTAAAAGCATCAATTTTTTGAAAAAGATCTGGTCTTGGATAATGATATTTATTATTACTAATCTTTGGAGAGCATATAATTTTAACTTCTTTTGGCAAATCCCTAAATATGGTTCCGTTTGTTTCTATTTGTATTAGCATTTTTTCGCTAATTAACAATTTGCATAAATTTTCAATAGGTTGCAAAAGTGGCTCCCCACCAGTTATAACCACCAAATGATTAATAGTTTTTTTGCTATTAATGTTGATAAATTTTTTTATTTCTGATAAGATGTTAATGATACTCATATCTTGAAAGGTTTCAAATTCTGTATCGCAAAATCTACAAGCCAAATTACAACCGCCAAGCCTAACAAAAACAGCAGGATGCCCGCTATATATACCTTCTCCTTGTATGGTGTAAAATATTTCCTGAATTTTTAAAAAATTTCCATTATGATTTTCTGGTTTGCGAATTGGATTTTTGCCAAACATAATTTTAAATAAACTTATTGTTTTGGAATATTGTCAATGTCAATTATTTCATAGCTTGCAATATTGTTCATCCAATCTTCTTTTACCTTGATAAATAAGTAAAGATGAATTACTGATCCAGCTATTTTGGCAATTTCCTGCCTAGAGTCAAAGCCAATTTGTTTTATTAATTTGCCATTTTTGCCAAGAATGATCTTTTTTTGACTTTCTTTTTGTACGAAAATTGTTTGATGGATTTTAATATGGCCATTTTCCATAATTTGATAGCTATCATTCTTAACGGTAAGAGAGTAGGGTAGTTCTTGATTTAATTTAAGAAATAGCTTTTCTCTGGTGATTTCACAGGCGATAAACTTCATTGGAGCATCAGTAATTTGCTCTTCATCAAATTGCCATCCTTGATTACTTGCTTGTGAGCAAAAGAATTCTTTTAAATCATCGACTCCGTCATTATTGAGGGCAGATATCATTCTGATATTCTCAATTTCAATTTTTGATAATTGTGCAATCATTTCAAGTAATTTGGGCTTTTTAACTGCATCAATTTTATTTAGAATTGCAATAATTGGAATATTTTCTTTTTTTAAGTCATTTATTAGCGATAATATTTGATTAGTCATTCCATGAGTTGAATCAATAATAAAGCCAATATAATCGGCAGATCTTAGTGCTTGCCAAGCAGATTTAACGATTACTCTTTCGAGTATTTTTTCTTGTCGCGGGATAAATATACCGGGAGTATCAATAATCACCAATTGACAATTATTGTGAATTAAAATTCCTTTAATTGCATTTCTTGTAGTTTGTGGTTTTGGTGATGTGATAGCTAGTTTCTGCCCAATTAATAAATTAGTAAGGGTTGATTTTCCAGCATTTGGGGCTCCGACTAAGGCGATAGTTGCATGTTTTTTTATACCATCTTCTATTTCTGGGGATTGTGAAGGATTTAATTGATAATTTGTCATTTTAAGAATATTTGTTGGCAAGATCTTTGGCGATTAAAAATGCCAATTCAACACTTTGCGAAGCATTAAGGCGAGGATCGCAATGAGTATGGTAACGATCTTGCAGATTTATTTCTGATATTTGCTGATTCCCGCCCAAACATTCAGTAACATCTTGCCCAGTCATTTCAAAATGAATTCCCCCTGCATAACTACCAAGCTCTTGATGGATTTTGAAAAATAAACTGATTTCTTTTAAAATGCTGTCAAAATGCCTTGTTTTGTAGTTATTGGATGCTTTAATCGTGTTGCCATGCATTGGATCGCAACTCCAGATTACTGATTTCTTTGCCTTCATTGTTGCATTTATTAAAGGAGGTAATAGTTTTTCAATTTTATCTGCTCCCATTCTTGAAATTAGGGTTATTTTTCCCTCTTCATTGTGTGGATTAAGAATTTCAATGATATTGATTAATTCTTCGCTTGTCATTGAAGGGCCCACTTTAAAGCCAATTGGATTAGCGATTCCTCTTGTAAATTCAATATGTGCTTCATCTAGGTTGCGAGTTCTGTCGCCAATCCATAGAAAATGCGCACTTAGATTATAAAATTTTTGATAATCATCGCTAAATTTAGTAAAACATTCTTCATAGTTCAGTAAAAGAGCCTCATGGGAGGTGAAAAAATTTGCGGTAGTAAATTCTGGTAGAGTTTTTATATCTAAGCCACAAGAATTAACAAAACCAAGAATGTCGTTAATTTTGTCAATTATTGCCTCGGTATCTTGTTTGCTTTTTAGACTGTGAGCAAATTCATTGTTCCATTGATTTACTTTGATAAGGTTTCCATAGCCACCAACAGCAAGAGATCGAAGATAATTTAGGGATGATGCGGAATAAAAGTAAGATTCTATAAGTCTTTGCGGATCGGCATTTCTGGAGTTTTCGTCAAAATCTATTTTATTGACAATGTCTCCGCGATAGCTAGGCAGGGTTTTGTTGTCAATGATTTCAAAATCTTGAGATCTTGGTTTTGCATATTGACCTGCAATTCTGCCAATTTTAACTACTGGTTTTTTAAGGCCATAAATTAAGGCGATTGTCATTTGCATTATGGTGCGAAAGAAGCTTTTTAAATTTTCATGAGAAAATTCTGCAAAGCTTTCTGCGCAATCTCCGCCTTGTAATAGAAATGCCTCTCCTCTTGATACCATTGCCAATTCTTTTTTAAGCTTTTCTATTTCATCGCAAGAAACTAAATGCTGTTTTATGGGGAAATTTCTCCATGAATCTATCTTCCAATCAACTGAATTATTTGATATTTTTTTTTCTGACATAATTTTTAAAAATGAGTTAAATATGCCCTCAAATTATGAATATCAAGCTCCTATAAGTCAACCATAATTTTATTTTTTTTAGTTGAAATGATATTAGATTATGTTAGAAATTAATTTTTATAAGTTAAATAATTTCAAAGAAATGCACAAAGTTATTTTAAAAAAAGGTTCCAATATAAGGGTTGCAAAGGGTCATCCTTGGGTTTATTCCAATGAAATAGATAATTTTTCATCTTTAAAAGAGCTGTCGCCGGGCTCAATTGTTGAGTTGGTTGATCATGCAGGCTATTTTATTGCAATTGGCTATTTTAATCCTATAACTCTTATTTCAGTAAGATTGATGAGTTATGATAAATCAGAAAAACTAGATAAATCATTTTTTGTTAAAAAAATAGAAAATGCTCTTGCTTTTCGTGCAAAAATTTTTGCCAATCAAGAAAATGAAATTGATTTTTGTCGCTTGATTCATAGTGAGGGAGATGGTTTGCCTGGTTTGATTATTGATAGATTTAAAAATATATTTTCTTGTCAAATTACAACTGCGGGAATGGAGCAATTTAAGCCTTTGATTGTTGTGGCACTTAAATCTGTTTTTAGCGACGATATCTCAATAATTTTTCGTAATGATCTTGAAATTCGTAAGCTTGAAGGGTTGGAACTCTATTCTGAAGATATAAATTTTGACAATCAAAATTTAATCACTTTAAAAGAGAATGGTTTAAATTTTTTAGTGGATCTTAAAAATTCTCAAAAAACTGGCTGGTTTTTTGATCAAAGAAAAAATCATTATTTTATTCGCTCTATTGCAAGTAATTTAAAAGTTCTGGATGCTTTTTCTTATTTGGGTGGCTTTGGTTTTAATGCTCTAGCAGGGAATGCTAAACAGGTAACTTTTGTTGATATTTCAACAACTGCAATTGATTTAATTTCAAAAACAGCGGATTCATTTTATGTCGATAAAAAAGATAAAATTAAAATTATTAACAAAAAAGTGTTTGATTTACTGGAAGATGAAGAATTTCAAAAACAGTCATTTGACATTGTAATTCTTGATCCGCCAGCATTTATAAAAAGTAAAAAAGATATTTTTAGCGGTATAAAGGGTTATGAAAAATTGATAAAGCTTGCCAGTAAATTAGTGGCTAAACAAGGCTTTTTGATGTTTTCCTCTTGTTCTCATCATTTAAATGTTGAAGACATGATAAATTGTGCCAATGACGGCTTTCGTAAGGCGGGAAGAAAGGCTAAATTATTTCGTGTTTTTGGAGCTGATTTCGATCATCCTACTTTGCCAAGCCTTAGAGAAGGTGAGTATTTAAAATCTTTATGTTTTAATGTTGAGTAATTTTAAGTGAAAAAAAATAATAAACTCTTGACTTAGTTAAATTGATATTTTTATTATATTAAATAATTTTGAATAATTTAAATTTTTTGTTAATGTTATTAAAATCAATTATATCAAAATTTACTTTTGCCCACTTAAAGCCCCTAAGATCTTTTTTGTTACTTGTTATAATAGCTTCTTGCAATGTTCCTCACTGGTATAAGCCGTATGGTTATATGACATTCAAGCATTTGCCAAAGAATGGCTCTCCAGGATTTACTCTCGGATGGATTCATGGTTGTGAATCTGGTTTAGGAACTCAATTTGGAGGTGCCATTTATCAAACTTTCTATACTTGGCATCGCGATGTTGATATTGTATCTTCTAATCCAAATGTTGCTAGAGTTAGGGCAAGATATAGTAGAGAATTAAAGGGTGTGAACTGGAATGATCCAAATGATATTAAAAGTAATTTTTCAGATTATAATAAGATTTTTTGGAAGTCGCATATTTTTTGTCGTCATTCTGTTTTAGGAATTTTGCAAACCGCAGGTTATACTCCTAATCTTCCGGGGGAATCTCGTTTTGACTTTGAGAAGCACGGTATTGGCGGTGTTTTTAGTATTAGCGGAGTTGGAGATTCAAGAATTGGCAAAAGCTCAAGTTGGTAATTTATTATCAAAATGAAACATTTATTGATATAACCGACTCAGTTATTTAAAATTACTAGTAAGTTTTGTTTTTAATTTTAAAATTTCAAAAAAATATTCATAACCACTCCACCACTTGTTTTTATATCAATGTTAGTTGATTTTTTTATCTAATATATTGTTAGTTTAGTAATATTGTTATTTTTAGTTAATGCCAAAAAATTTTTTAAGACAGATTCGTGAGCAAAAAAATATTGGGCAAGCAGAGCTTGCTCAAAGGATAGGGGTAAGTAAGCAGCTATTATCGGGCTTTGAGAATGGAAGAAGTGGAGTTTCTCATCAGGTAATAAGAAAAATAGCTGAATTATTGCAAATTACTCCCGATCAAATATTTAGTGGTAATAACCCTAGCTATTTTAACGAAAAACAAAAGAAGAGACTCAGTTCTGCTATGAATATCGCCTTTAAGTTTTATGGTGACGAATTGGAAAAAGATATTATAGTTAGGGTTGCAACTGAATTATATTCTATGAATGTTGATTATGAATTATTGAGTCAAGATACCGATAAGCAAGCCTTTATAAGGGGGCTTGAAGAAAAGATAATCACTGGTTTGGCTGCAAAATGCTTAATTAATCAAAATCAAAAATAGAGCAAAATGAACAAAGACAAACATAAGGCAAAAAAAGAATTAGAGAAAATTTATAATGATAAATTTAAGTGGGAAAAGGCTGCCAAATCTCTTAAAAGTAACTTTGTTAAATCTTTAAAGGAAAATCCTAAATTAAATGTTATTTTAAAGCTTTTAGTTATTGCCAATCTTGGCATTTGGTTAGTTTTTTTGATGATGTTAAGTAAATTTTATTAAAATCCAGCCTCTGGATTTTTTTAATAATCAGCATTTCTAGATTAGCTCTCCCTAACAACGGCAACAAGGGGCTTCAGCCCCTTGTGGTAAAGTTGCATTCCGTTATCATTAGGCCAAGGGGTTGAAACCCCTTGTTGCCTCTTTAGTTTGTGGGTTGAAGTGCTTTGTTTCGGTAGTGAGTGAGTTAATTATTTTTAAGATTTATTTTTAAAACTTTATTTATTGCTACTGCTTTGTGATATGTTTCTTCAAGCTCTTTTTGTGGCTCGGAATCAAAAGTAATCGCTCCTCCTACTTGAAATTCAAAATTATCATTTTGTAAAATTAGAGTTCTAATTACTACTGAAAAAATTGCCTCATTCTTTGATTTAATTAGTCCTATTGTGCCACTATAAATTCCTCTTGCCATTTTTTCGAAAGAATTTGATGCTTCAATTGCCTTAATTTTGGGAGCTCCTGTCATTGAGCCGGGAGGAAAGCAAGCAATTATTGCACTAAAAATATTGCATTCATCAAGCATCGTTCCGCTGATTTCAGATGATAAATGATGTATTGTTTGATAGGAATCAATTTGGAATAATTTATCAACTTTTACCGAGCCTATTTTAGATATCCTTGATAAATCATTTCTTACTAGATCAACAATCATAAGGTTTTCTGATTTTTCTTTGATGCTATTAATCAAATAATCACGATTTTCAATATCTTTTTTTTGATTTGAATGGTCTCTAGGGCTGGTTCCTTTTATTGGCTTAGAGGTTATTTTTTTATTGTTGATGGCTAAAAATAGCTCTGGACTTGCAGATATAATATAGCTATAACGATTTTTAATTAATGCAGAATAATTAGAAGGGCTTGCCTTGCAAAGGTCAGAAAAAATCTGCCAAGCCTTATTTTTATTGATTTCACAATTTATTTTTCCATAAAATTTACGAGTCAAATTTGTTTGATAGTAGTCTCCATTGCTAATTTCTACCTTAATTTTACTAATTGCCTCTAGATATTCTTCATCGCTAAAATTAGAGTTGCAACTACTCGCAAAATACTCTGCTTCTTTTTCTGTTTTGATAGAAGATTTTTCGCAATTATCTATAAAATCAAGTTGTGATTGTTCATTATAGTGAATAGTGATAGATTCTTCTAAATGATTAAATTCTAATATTAATGAAAATCTTACCCATAATATATTAGGATTTTTTATAAAATAATTATTTGAGAATTCAATATTTTCAATGTCTTTAGCGGATTCAAAGGCAAAATATCCTATCCACCAATTGTGATTTTGAGTTATTTTTTTCTCAATATCGTTAATCTTATTTCCAAATATTTCTTCTTGTGGAAATAATGCCAAATAAGATTTACTATTTGAGTTATTGCTTTTTATGCCCGATAATAAAAGGGCAAAATCAAGTGATTCTTGATATTTGGCGATAATTTTTGCACTCAATATTTCTGGCTCTATCCAATTAATAATTTTCTGTTTCATTAACTTAATATTTTGTTATTGATTTTATTATAATGGCAATGATATCATTACTTTAAGCCCACCAAGATTGCTTTTAGACAATTTTATAACTCCACCATGAAGACTTATTCCGTCTAATGCAATTGCCATTCCTAAGCCAGATCCACTAGATTTTTTAATATTATCTTTACTATCAAGATTTCTTGAATTATCTATGCGATAAAATGGTTTAAATACATTCTCCTGTTCTGATTCTGGAATGCCTAATCCATTGTCTTCTATGTCTATTCTTAAGGTTTTCTCATTTTCTTGATTTTTATCAATAAAGCATTTTATAAAAACATTATCACCATATTTTAAGCCATTATCAATTAAATTAATTAATACTCTTTTTAAAGTGATTTTTTTGATAATAATTTTACAATCTCTTGGTAAATCTAGTTCTAAACCTATTTTTTGATTTATCTTTTGATAATATTTAATAATTTCATTTTTTATAAAAAATTCAAATTCAATTTCCAATCCTTTTTCTTGGTTATCAGATCTTGCAAAATCAAGATACTCTTCAACTAATTGTTGCATATCATTGATATTTTGTTCCAACTCTAAAATTTCATTCTGATTTTCATTTTTATTCATTAAAGCCAATTGTAATTTCATTCTAGTTAGTGGAGTTCTTAAATCATGAGAAACGGCAGATAATGTTTCAGTTCTTTGAATTATTTGCTTTTTAACTCTATCTTTCATTTCAAGAAAAGAGCTGGTTAAAGATTGAATTTCTTCTGATCCAGAAGGGCTGATTTCTTCAAATTCTTGTCCGCGACCAAATTTTTCAGCGGCGATAGTAAGTTTTTTTAATGATTTTACTTGATTTTTAAAAAATAAGGTAGCGATTATCATCATTAAAACAGAGGTAAAAACCATCCAAAATATAAATATTGAAGAAGTTGAGCTAGTAATTCTTTTTATTGGCACTTCAAAAATAATAATTCCTTGATTAGTTTGAATGTTGACAATAATTGAATCTTCGCTTTCAGGATTTTCAAATATTTCAAACGGAGTTAGTTTATATCTATCTAGCTCGATTTTAAAGCGATTATAGGGATCGATCAAGGGGTTGATATATTCCCTAAAGACACTTGGAACAGTTGAGCTATCTGCTATTTTGCGATTTTTCTTAATTCTCTTTTTTTCAGCAAAAGAGAAATTTAACCCTGTATTTTCAGATAAATCTTGCAATAGATTGTTATATCCAGATTTATTAATTGATTTTTTGATAAAAATCATCTCTTCAATTATCCCTCTCGACATATGTTTACTAACTAAATCAAGGTGAGTGTAGTAAAAAACATAAATTGAGACAAATTGCACAATTCCAAAAGAGGCGATAATTATAAGAAGAAACCTGCCATATAAAGATTTAGGCAGTATTTTTTTTAGCAACAGCGATTGATTTTTTGCCATTTTTTATGATGATATAATTTAAAAAATTCTTTGCGATTTAATGTTTTAATGTGGTGGTGATGGTTACAAAAACTATTTTTTGTCACTTCTTTTTGTTGAAGATATTGTTGATAAGAATCTTCGCAATTAAGATGGTTGTTTATTGTGGAGAAAATCTTTAACAATTTTTCTAGCATATTTTTAAGATGTAGCAGATTTTAATTTATTAACAATTAATTCTAGTTTAATTCCCCGAGAACCCTTGATGTAAATAATATCGTCATTCTCTATATATTGCAAAATTGATTGTGATGCATCTATCGAGTTGTGAAAATTAAAATATTTGATATTTTTTAAGTATTGCGAAGCATTATTTGTTTCTTTGCCAACTAAAATTGCCAAATCTACAGAATGTTGAGAAATTAATCCCATTGCTTGCAAATGCAGTTCTGTTGATTTTTCTCCTAGCTCAAGCATGTCTCCAATTATTGCAACTAGCCTTTTTTTATGCAGAGATTTTTTTATTTTACTGGCATTTTTAAGCCCCGCATCAATTGATGTAAGGCTGGAATTATAGCTATCATCAATAATGGTGATATTTTTATTATCAACCAATATTTCACTCAATAAGCCTCTTCCTGCTGTTAATTTAAATTCTAATAATTTTACTAAGCCAATTTTAGGCTCTAATCCAATATTATCAATAACTGCCAAGGCTATTAAAGAATTATAGATAATTGCCTGATTATTAGTGTTTAATTGATATTCGCAAGATTGATTAAGGTTATTTTTGTTTGTGGTGGCAACAATTTTAACTTCGTTAAATTTTTCATCATCAATTGTTATTATGTTGTAATCATTGTTATTGCTGATTCCATAGCTTGAAATTTTAACATTTTGAGCATGTTTTTTAATAGCAATCTCTTTGAGAAATTTATAAAATTCGCTATCGCCATTGAGAATAATTTGCGGTATTTGACCTTTGAAATTAGTTAAGTGATTAAATATTTCAGCTTTTGCCAAAGCAATTTCCTGTTGACTTTTAAAAAATTCTAAATGTGCGGTGCCAATATTAGTAATGATTGCAATATGTGGTTTGGCAATTTCTGATAGTGCAGATATTTCTCCTGAATGATTCATTCCCATTTCAAAAATAGCAACCTCATAGCTAATATCAAGATTAACTAAGGAAAGCGGCATACCAATGTGATTATTTAAATTTCCTTCATTTGCAAAAGTTTTTTTATATTGACTAAGTGCTAATTTTAGCATTTCCTTACTGGTAGTTTTGCCAACCGAGCCAGTTATAGCAATAATTAGTGCTTGGCTCCTGTTTCTTGAATATTGTGCTAATAAATTTAAAGATGCAAACCCATCTTTAACAAGAATTAATTTTATTTCATTATTTTGATAATTTTTATAAATTGCTTCATCGCTAATAATTGCAATGGTGCAACCATTATGAACTATTTGAGGCAGGAAGCTGTTTCCATCTTGATTTTCGCCTTTTAAGGCAATAAAAAGGCTGTTTTTATCACTTTTTCTGCTATCTATCGTTACTTTGGAAATATTATCTATTTCTTCTATTGATGCAAAATTATACTTTATAATCTGCGACTTTAGAGACTCTAAAAGCTCTTTTTTATTCCATAAACTCATAAAATAATTAAAAAATACTTGCTAACAATTGATAATTATGTTAATATTGCTGTTTTAAAGCTAATTAATTTATCAAATTTTAATAAAATGACCAATAAAGAAAATAATCAATCTTTTTTTAACAATTCGCAAGATATTTTAGATAATTCAGTAAAAAATTTACATCATAATTTTCAAAATAAATTAACGGGAGCAGAAATTATCGTTCAAGCTCTTATAAATGAAGGAGTTGATACAATATTTGGCTATCCCGGAGGAGCAATATTGCCTCTTTATGATGCTTTATTCTTGCAAGATAAAATTCAGCATATTTTAACAAGACATGAACAAGGTGCTTCTCATTCCGCTGAAGGTTATGCCCGCTCAACTGGCAAGGTTGGTGTTATTACTGTAACTTCTGGCCCTGGTGCAACTAATACAATTACAGGGCTTGCAGATGCCTTTCTTGACTCTATTCCTTTGGTTTGTATTTCGGGGCAGGTTTCTACTGCTGTGCTTGGTACAGATGGTTTTCAAGAAGCTGATATTACTGGTCTTACCCGTTCTTGTACTAAGCATAATTATTTAGTTAAAGATGTTAATGATCTTGGGCATATAATTCATGAAGCTTTTGAAATAGCTAGATCGGGAAGACCGGGGCCAGTTCTAATAGATGTACCTAAGGATGTCCAAAATAATCATGGTTTTTATCATGGAAAGCCACTAATTACAAGGCTCTCTACTAAATATAAGGCAAAAAAAACTGAAATTAAAAAAGAAGCAATAGATAAGGCGATAGAAATGATGTTCAATGCCAAGAGACCAATATTCTATACGGGAGGTGGTGTAATTAATTCAGGAGATATTGCTAGCGAACTTTTAACTAAGTTAGTAAAAATAACATCATTTCCAATTACTAGCACCTTAATGGGATTGGGAGCTTTTCCTGCTTCGAATCAGCAATTTATTGGAATGCTTGGTATGCACGGCACCTACGAAGCCAATATGGCAATGCATGATTGCGATTTAATGATTAACATTGGGGCAAGGTTTGATGATAGAGTAACGGGTAAGGTGAGTGGGTTTTCTCCTGATTCTAAAAAAATTCATCTCGATATTGATGAATGCTCGATTAATAAAATTATTAAAGTTGACTTAGAAATTATTGGTGATGCAAAAGATGGAATAAAAATGCTTATAGAAGGATGGGAACAAAAAGCTCAAAATTCTCAACCCGCTAATATTGATAATTGGTGGCAAATAATATCAAAGTGGAGAGCGGTAAAATCTCTTAGCTATCAAAATAGTAAGGAATCTATCAAGCCAGAATTTGCTCTACAAACTCTTAATAAAATTGTTAAATCTAGAAAGCCATTTGTTTCTACTGATGTAGGTCAGCATCAAATGTGGACGGCTCAATATATTGAATTTGATGAACCTAAAAAATGGCTTACCTCTGGGGGGCTTGGAACCATGGGTTATGGTGTTCCGGCAGTAATAGGTGCTCAAATTGCTAACCCTGATAGTTTGGCAATTTGTGTTAGTGGTGATGCAAGTTTTTTAATGAATATGCAGGAATTATCAACCATTAAGCAATATAATTTGCCAGTTAAAATTATTATCCTCAATAATCAATATATGGGTATGGTGAGACAATGGCAAGAATTAACCTACGAGAATCGTCAGAGCCAATCTTACATGAAGTCTCTTCCTGATTTTGTAAAGCTCGCCGAGAGTTTTGGAATATTAGGTTTAAGAGCAGAAGCTCCACAAGAATTGGAATCTAAAATTATTCAATTTATTAATCATGATGGGCCGGTTTTATTTGATTGTGTGGTTGATTCTGCAGAAAATGTATTTCCGATGATTCCTGCTGGTGCTTCACATAATGAAATATTACTTGGTCATCAAGCTAAGGAGTATATTCAAAAAGATATTAATGCAGTTTAATTATTAATTTTAATACTTTGTAATACTTTATAATATTAAAAAAAATATCTTGCAATTATAGATTTCGTAAATAATAATATTATTTTAAAGTTATATATCATCATAATTGTTAATATTTAATAAAATTAAATTCAATATCATTCTAAATTATGGAGTGTTGAATTAAAAGTTTAATATTCTAGAATTACCTACATCTTTATTGGCATTTTTATAAAAAAATCTTTACAAATATTTTGCTATATTTAAATTCTAGCCTTTGAATAAGCCGACAAAAAGCATCAAATTTTTCGATATTTTAAGACCTTAAATGAGGGTTATTATCTATTATTAATATTTTATCAATAAGTAATGAGTGGCAGTGATTTTAAAAAAAAGTGCGGTTTAGTTAATTTTATAAAAACAAAATATAAAAATAAAAATCTAGAAAGAAATATTGCCGATTCTTCTAAGGTTGATAAATCCCCTAAAGAGCAATCTTTATTTTCAACTATATTTTTTGCAATAATTATTGCCTTTACATTTCGTTCATTTTTCTTCGAGCCATTTCATATTCCTTCTAGTTCGATGAACCCCGGATTACTGACAGGAGACTATATTTTTGTGTCAAAATATTCTTTTGGCTATAGTAGATATTCTTTTCCATTTGGAATAAATTTTTTTAGCGATAGAATATTTTATAAAGCTCCTAAAAGAGGGGATGTTGTGGTTTTTAGATTGCCATCTAATCCTAAAATCAACTATATTAAGAGAGTGATTGGTTTGCCGGGCGATGAAATTCAATTAAAAGATTCTTTTTTATATATCAATGGCAATCAAATAAAAAGAGTTAAATCTGGTGAATTTACAGCAATTGAGAATAATATTTCTGTTTTTGCAGAGAAGTTTATTGAAACGATGCCAGAAGGTAAAAAAATTGAAATAATGGAGCAAAAATTAACTCCGCAAGACAATACCTCGGTTTATACAGTGCCGTATGGATATTATTTTGCAATGGGTGATAATCGTGATAATTCTGAAGATAGTCGCTTTTTAAATGAAGTAGGATTTATTCCTGAAGAAAACTTAATTGGTGAGGCAAAAATAATATTTTTTTCTTGCAATTCGCCAATTTGGTATTTTTGGAAATGGTATGAATCGGTTAGAATTGAAAGAATTTTTAAAAAAATTGAATAATGTTAGAAAATATCAATTTTAAACAGCTTTATCAAAATATAAAATATCAATTTAACAATGAAGAACTTGTCAAAGAGGCTTTAACTCACCCTAGTCTTTCTCGCAATAAAGGGGTTGCAAATTATCAAAGGCTTGAATTTTTGGGCGATAAAGTTATTTCTCTTGTAATTGCTGAATTTTTAATAAAAAAATACCCTCAAGAAAAGGAGGGCAATTTATCAAAAAGGCATGCCTATCTTGTTTCAGGAGAGCATCTTGCAAAAATTGCTAATAATATTGGTTTGGCGGAAATGCTAAAATTAAGTAAAGGTGAAGAAAAAATTGGTGGAAAAAATAATAAAAATAATCTTGAAGATGCTGTTGAGGCAGTTATTGGTGGTATATATTTAGATTCTAATTTTGAAGCGACAAAGAATGTAATTTTATATCTTTGGAATCGTTCTTTGATTGAAGAAAGATTCCCTCCACAAGACCCAATATCTCAACTTCAAGAGTTAGTGCAGGCAAAATCAAAGACTCTTCCAGTTTATTATCTTGAAAAATGTGGTGGTAGCGACCATTTGCCAATTTTTAATGCTACTTTAACAATAGATAATCCTCAATTAACTATAAGTGCTAAAGGTAATTCAAAGAAGCAGGCACAAAGGAATGTAGCAATAATTGCCATCGAAAAAATTTTTAATATTTAATATAAATTTCTAATTTTAATGAATTATCAAGAGATTCTAATTGAAAAAATCAGAGAATATCTTTCTGCTTTGGCTTCTGTTATCTCAAGCAATTCAATTAAAAAAAGAATACAGCAAGATAAATTTATGCAAAAATTTGCTATTGAGTTAAGTTTGCAAAATCATCATAAAAATAATTTTTTTGTTTGGGATTCAAGATTGTCAAGCGATAACAAGCTTTTTATTGCCAATATAAGTGAAAAATTAATTGAAAAAGATATTAAATCTCACTTAAAACAAATTAAAGAATATCGAGCGATGATTGATGTGGGGCTTTGTTATTACTTGTTTCATAATAATTATGATTATCAAGATTTTCTTTATAATTTTTGTGATGCTAAGTATCATTTAATTATTAATGATGTTGAGAAGCTAAGAATAGCAATGGTCGGAGGTTTTAATTATGTTGGAATTGTTGTAAATATTATTAAAAAAATTGATAAAGATCTTGCGAATAAAAATTTTTCTAAAGATGAAATGGTTTTTGCTGGTGTATTATTTGCATTAGTTAGGATTTTTTTGCAACATAATAAATATTTATCATCTTTGCTAAAGGTTGATAATATTGATTGTTTTTATCAAAATTGGTTAAGTTTCTTTGCTGATAAAAATATTGTTAAAATTTTGCAATTATTAGAGAAGTTAACCACTAAAATTCTTTCTCAAAAACAGTTTCTTGCAGATTTATTGGAAATTTTAAAGCTAATTGATTATCAATTTTCTCAAAATTCTGATAAAACTGAAGCTAAGGAAGATAAAGAAATTGGCGATAATAATCAAAATAAAAAAAACGAAGATGTTAATTATGGCAGTGAAACTGCTGAATATCAACAAAATAAAGATATTTCAAAGGATGATAACAAAAAAGAAGAGGGCGATGAAAGCAAAAATCAAAATATTGATTATGGCAATGAAGAGCAAATATTAGGCGATGATAATGAAATACTTTCTCAAAATAGTAAATTGTTAGATAATAATGCAATTAATAATAATATTTTGCAATTTAAAAAACCTTATCGACCATTTACTACCCAATTTGATGAAATTATTTTTCCTCAAAAATTTTTAGCGAAGGAGGAGTTAAAGGACTTAAGAAACCAGCTGGATATTAAGCTTGCAAAATTAAATAACATTTCTAAAAAAATGGAAATTAAGCTCAAAAGAAAGCTTCTTGCCAAAAATTTAGCAATGATTGATATTAACCAAAGCGAGGGCGAGATAGATCGTAAAAAATTATCTCAACTAATAAGTAATCCGACTATTGAAAATATCTGGATTAATAAAAAGCATCAACAAAATCAAGATATAGCACTTACAATGTTGCTTGATAATTCTGGTTCGATGAGGGGTAATCCAATTGTAATGACCGCCCTTGCTTGCGAAATGATTGCTAATATTTTAGAAAAATTTTCAATAAAAACTGAAATAATTGGCTTTACTACATCTGATTGGAGGGGTGGTAAATCAAGAAAGATGTGGGAAAGAGAAGGTTCATTTAGTGAAGCGGGTCGATTAAATGATTTAAGGCATATTATTTATAAAAATTTTCAACAAAATTTTCGCAATGCAAAAATTAATTTAGGATTAATGTTGAAAGATGGCATTCTTAAAGAAAATATTGACGGTGAAGCCTTGTTATTTGCAAGATCTCGCTTAATGCAAAGAACAGAATCAAGAAAAATTTTGATGGTAATTTCTGATGGTGCTCCTGTTGATGATTCTACTCATAGTAGCAATAAAGACAATATATTAATTGAGCATTTGAGCGAAGTTGTTTGTCATTTTGAAAAAAGAAAAACCATAGAGTTGGTCGGAGTGGGGATCTGTCATAATACCGATCAATTTTATCGCAATTCAATTGTTATAAAAAATCTTGAAGATTTGGGTGATGCAATGATAGAAAAAATTTCTTGTTTGTTGTAAATAATTTGAACTTATTTTTAGCAATTCGACTAAATATTTGTGGCTTTTAGTCAATCATTTAGCTTGATTTTGGCAATTTTATTCATATAATTAGAAAATTTTATAATAAATTTATAGGCAATTTTATAGGCAATGAAAATAACTTTAAACTGGCTTAAGCAATATCTTGAAACTAATAAAACTCTTGAAGAGATTTGCCAAGCTCTTACTAATATTGGTCTTGAGGTTGAATCTTGTAAAGATAAATCGCAATCTTTAAAACCTTTTTTTGTGGCTGAAATTATTGAGGCGGAAGCGGTTGAAAATTCTAATAAATTAAAAAAATGTTTAGTAAAAATTAATGAAACTCAATTGTTGCAAGTTGTTTGTGGGGCAAAAAATGCTAGAAAAGGTATTAAAGTTGCTTTTGCTCCAATTGGGGCTTTGATTCCCGCCAATCAAATGATTATTAAAAAAGCAAAAATTGCAGGAATTGAAAGTAGTGGTATGATATGTTCCGCGAGTGAATTATTGCTAGGAGAAGAAGGGGAGGGAATAATAGAAATAGATTACTCAATACCAATTGGCAAATCAATTGCTGAAGTTTATGGAATTAACGATGCCGAAATTGAAATAAACATTACCCCTAATCGTGGTGACTGCCTTGCGATTCTTGGAATAGCCCGCGATCTCGCTGGTGCAGGAATTGGTAGTTTGAAAAATAATATCCATTTATTTGAGAATTTTAACAAAAATTGTTGTTTTGATTCGCCAATAAAGCTTGCTAATATTGATAATTTTAAAAAAACTGATTTTAATTTTACAATTTCTAATAATACAATTATAGAAAATGATAATCAAGATAAAGCCTGTCATTTTGCTGGTTTTCGCTATATTAATCATCTTGAGAATAAAAAATCTCCACAATGGTTGCAAGATCAACTAACCGCAGTGGGGGTTCGTTCAATTTCAGCAATGGTTGATATTGCTAACTGGGTGATGATAAGCCTCAATCATCCTCTTCATATTTATGATGCAAATAAAATAGATGGCGAAATTAATATTGGCTTTGCTAATAATGGCGATAAATTTACCTCTCTTAATCAAGAAGAATATCAATTAAATAATAGCGATATAATAATTTCTGATAAAAATAAAAATCTTGCTCTTGCGGGTATTATTGGTGGTATTTCAAGTTCTTGCAGTGCTGAAACCAAAGAAATTATAATTGAAGGTGCCTGTTTTGATAATGTTATGATAGCTAATAGTGGTAGAAGGATTAATGTCAATAGTGATGCCCGTTATCGTTTTGAAAGAATCGTTGATGATAAAAACATATTAAGTGCAATTCAGCTCGCTTCTTTATTGATTTTAGAAATTTGTGGAACAAAAAATAGTCAAGTTAGTGATATAAAAACCATTGGTGATTATAAGAAAAACTTATTGGTTAACTTTGATATTTCGCAAGTTAAGAGGCTTACTGGGGTTGATATATCAAGCTCTAAAATTATTGATATTTTAGAGAAGTTGGAAATAAAAATGAAAAACCAACTTAATGAATCGCTTATTCAGTTTGAAATTCCTAGCTTTAGGTCAGATATATCGAATTCTCAAGATTTGGTTGAAGAAGTGATAAGATTTTTTGGTTATAATAATATTAAATCTCAACCTTTGATAATTACAAAGCAAATTAAGAATCTTAATATTGTTGATAAATTAAAAAGTTATCTTGCCAATAATTCAATGATAGAAACAGTTAATTGGTCTTTTATTGACGAGAAAACTGCCGAAAATTTTGGAGTAAAAACTACCAGTCTTTTGCTTGAAAATCCGATAAGTTCAGAAATGAATTATATGCGAACCACCTTAGCTATTGGCTTGCTTAACTCTTATCAAAAAAATTACCTAAGAAATTTTGTTGATTTATCGATATTTGAAGTTGGAAATGTATTTTTAGATGAAAAAAATTATAATAATGAATTGATGTTGGCGGGACTAAGAGTTGGCGGTAATAATCAAATTAATCATTTTAAAGAACAAAGAAATTTTGATGTCTTTGATGTTAAAAAAGATATTTTTTCAATATTTGAAATATTAGGCATTAATCAAAAAAACTTAACCCTTGATAATACTAATGTGCCACCATATTTTCATCCATATCGTGCATCGGCAATATTGCTTGGCAAGACAGTAATTGGTTATTTTGGTGAATTGCATCCCAATATCAATAAGCTTTATGATATTAAGCCAAAATTCAACTATTTTGAAGTGTTTCTTGATAAAACGAATTATAAAAATTTACAAAATAAGCAGGTTAAAGCAATAAAAATCAACGATCTACAAGCTATTGAGCGAGATTTTGCCTTTATAGTTGATAAATCGGTGGCGATTGGTGATGTTATTAGAAATATTGAAAATGTTGATAAAAATTATATTAAAAAAGTTGAATTATTCGATATTTATCAAGATCAAAATTTAGGAGAAGCCATTCATTCTCTGGCATTTAAGGTTTTGATGCAACCAGTTGAAAAAACTTTTACTAGCGAAGATATTGAAAAAATATCCAATCAAATCATTGATTCTGTGGTGCAGAACTATTCTGCAAAATTAAGATAATTTGCAATTATCCAACAATGTTTTATTATAAAAAATTTAACATTAATCACTTTGATGAAGTTGATAGCACCAATATTAAAGCTATTGAGATTGCAAAATCAAGGTTTGACAGCAATTATTCGATTGTAATTGCTGATAAGCAATCCGCTGGTAAGGGCAGATTGAGTAGGGTTTGGGAGTCTCCTGGTGGTAATTTATATTTTTCACTAATTTTACAAAACTCTACATTGGATAAGTTATTTTTAGAAAAAATTAACCAAATTGGAATGCTGTCAATATTAGCAATGCAACAGACGATTATTGAATTGACAACTAATTATAATTTAGCAACCAAAAATATTTTAATAAAATGGCCAAACGATTTACTAATTAATGGCAAAAAATTTTCAGGAATGTTGATGGAAAGTGAAATAAATCGAGATATTTGTAAATTTTTAATTATTGGAATTGGTGTCAATATCAACAGCTATCCAAGCCATATTGAGAGATTGAATTTTCCTGCTACTGATCTTTTTTCTGAAAATATTATTTTAGATAAAATGGATATTTTGTACAAATTTCTTGATAATTTTGACAAATTTCTAACTAATTTTCTACAATTTGGATTTGAAAATATCCGCAAATTATGGCTTAAAAATAGCTTTCAATTAAATCAAGAAGTAACAATAAAAATTAATGATGATAATATTATTAACGGCATCTTTAGCGATATTGATGATAATGGTAATATTCTTCTGTTTTCTAAAGGTGCTATTTATAAAATAAGCTATGGAGATATTGGCTTTTAATCATCATTTTAACAATAAATTCTATTTTCCAAATTATCAAAAATAGAAAATTAAAATGAAACAATCTTAGACTTAAATAATGAAGAAGCAAAAGCGTTTTTCTTAAAAGAATAAAGTTTCTGTTCTTTTGATTTGCCTGAATATTTTAGTTTTTAAGCACTAATAACAAGTCTATCAAAAGAACTTAAGGGAAAAAAGTATTGAGAGGTTGTACAACTGCCATCAAACCCAAAGATGTTGAAGCAAGTAGTAAAATATAAATTACTTAAAAACAAATATGGAAAATTTGCTTGGCGACCATTTCAATTAATTCATCCTGCTCTATATGTTTTTTTAGTTCAATAAATAGCCCAAAAAAATAATTGGAAAATAATTCAAGGCAGATTCAAAGTTTTTTATGGCAATAGCAAAATTGAATGCCATAGTATTCCTGTTGCAGAAGGAAACAAAAGCCCGACAAGCAAAATCAAATTTATGAATGGCGGAAAAAAGTAGAACAAAGGTCATTGGCACTTGCCTTAGAATTTAATCACTTATTGCATTTAGATATTACGGATTGCTATGGTTCTCTTTAGGCACATAGTATTTCTTGGGCGATACACACAATCGAGGAAGCAAAGAAACTCGAAAACCGCAATAACCCTGCTTTTATTGGTATTTCAATCGAAAATTATATTAAAGCAATGTCTTACGGGCAAACAAATGGAATTCCGCAAGGTTTAGCCCTGATGGATTTTATTGCTGAAATAGTTTTAGGTTTCGGAGATTTGCTTTTAATGAAAGAACTCAATAAAATTGGAATTAAAGAATATAAAATAATTATATACCGTGACGACTATCGAATTTTCACGAATAGCCCGCAACAATCTTCTGAAATCGCCAAAGTCCTTTCTGATGTCCTTTTAAGGCTTAACTTTAAAAACAACAAACGAAAAACCGATAATATACAGCAATGGTTAATCCAACTTTATGTTTTAAGAAAAGAATATCCAAATTCAGGTTTGTTATACAGAGAAACAAAACACTTTTTGGATTAGCTACAATTAAAAGAAAAATCGTTGTATTTTATTACCATTTATTGTCATGATAGGGCATTTTTGTTTGGTGAAATCGTAGGGGCGGAAAATTTTCCGCCCAATAAAATAGGGTGAATGATGTCAATGGGCGAATGATTATTCGCCCCTACGATTAGATTATGTTTAGAATTTTTTTGACAATGTTAGATAAAAAACTCTACCAGCATTATATTGCGGTGATTCAACCCCAATTCCCGAGCCATCGCGAATTTTATATTGTTGATTTAAAATGTTTAATGCTGATAGGCGAGTATTGATATTATTTACTTTGTAAAAATTAATATCTCTTTCTAAAGCTAAATTAACTTGATAATAAGATTTTAATTTATTGGCATTGTAATTATTGTGCCTTAGTCCTGAGCCGTAGATTCCATCAATTATGACTAAGTTCTTTTTATAAAGATAAGATAGTCCACTGCTTGCTGAATAAGATTGATCGTGATCAACATTAACATAATGATTAGCGATATAATTTAATTCATCTTGTGCAAAAGCATATTGGCTAGAAATTATTTTCTTTGCCTTCATTTTTTGTGCTGAAATATTAAAATAGGCTTTTAAGTTATCTTTTTTATAGTCTGTGCTAATTTCAAGCCCGTGAGCCTTAGCTGATTGATAATTAAATGGTGTGTAAATTAAAGATTTGCCGAATTGACCTTCGTCGAGCAAATTTCTAACTCTTTTATAATAGCTATCAATTCCAATTGTAAAATTTTTATTTAATTGATGATTGATTCCAATATCATAATAAGAGCTTCTTTCTGCTCTGATTTTATCATTAATTTCACTATTAACACTTTGATTGGTAGTGTTGCGAAAATTGTTAATATTGCTGGAAGCTAGCAATTCAGCTCTTGCGGGGGTGATGTATCTTGCAAAACCGCTATGTATTTTAGTTTTTTGATTAAACTCATAAACCGCCCCTATTCTTGGAGATGTTTGACTTTCATTGCTAGTGCTTTTTATTTTATCAAATCTTGCCCCAATATTAATGGTTAAAGGCTTGATGGGTTTTATTTCATTTTGTGCATATAAAGCAAATAAATCAGTTGTTTGGCTGTTTCCATTAGCAATATTGATTGGATCGCTGGAAGTCTGATCGCCATTACTATTGGCTCTAAAAGTTTTACTATTTTGATAATGCTTTGCATTTTCATTGCTTAGATAGAGCCCTGTTCTTAAAGTTTGTTTTTCGCTAATAGGGTAGCTTAGATCTAATTGTGAGCCGTTGGCAAGCGATCTTTTCTTGATATTTGAAGATACTCCGTTGAATATTAGATCTCCTTGTTCATCGCTAAAATAACTGGTTTCGCTTAAGCGACTAAAAATTGATAGTTGGTAATCAAGATTAATTTGATTAGTGCCGTTTATTGAGGCTATGGCAAAACTATTATGTTCATTTTGTTTTTGCCTAAGATCTTGCGATCTAATTGTGCCTACACCATTTAAAGAATATTTAGCTTCTTGATTGGGGGTGTTGGGAATCTGAAAATTATTTTGAGAATTGGCAATAATTAAATTTAACTTTGTTTCTGAATCAATTAAATGCGAAAAATGTCCAAATAAACGATGTTGCTTAGTATCGTTATTAATTTCTTGATTATTGCGATAGGGGGACTCGATCGCTCTGTTACTAATTAAATAACTTCCATTTAAGTGGTAGCTAGAATTTTTTGTAAATCCTCCAATTTGTTGATTAAGAGCAAGAGTTTCTTTTGAGCCCATCATTACTGAAGATCGGTTATCTTTTATAACTTCTCCATTTTTGCTTTTAATATCAACTACCCCAGCAGTGCGAAAGCCGTATTGGGCAGGCAATACACCAGTAAGAAGGTCGACATTGTCAATAAAATTACTGTCAATAATTTGTCCAAAACCAGATATTCCTTCTGGTATCATAACTCCATTGATGCGATATTGAATATTGCTATGATCTGCTCTAATATGAAGTTGTCCAAAAGAATCTTGTACAACCCCTGGAGCCCTCAATAACACTTGATTTAAAGAGGTAAATTGACCCTGTGGAAGATTTTCTATTGTTTCTTTGGTAAATTGATAAGAGCTTCCACCTGTTTTGGTAGAAATGTTATTGCGAGAATTTTCTATTTTTTTTGCCTTGACAATAAATTGTGAATTTTCGTTATTATTAGCTTGCAAAGAGCTAGAATTATCTGCAAATGCTTCATTTAATAAAGCGGTTATTGAGAATAAAAAGGCTAGATTATGGATAGTTTTTTTCATAAATTGCAAAATGATTATTGAAATAATTGATTAAAATTTGTTACTTTAATTATTTTTTTGATCTATTTTGTTTTAATTGCAATCCCTTAAGTTTTTTATATTAAAAACTTAAAGAAGAATTTAATGATGATTTTTACAATTATTATTTAAAAAATTAATCAACAATTAATTAGAGCTAATTAGTTATTTTTAAATAGATCTTTTATAAGTTGGGGGGGCACAAGGAAAATAACAGTAGAAAAAATGCTGTAAAATAAAATTAGAGTATTTTTTTGATAGCAATAAAAAAACATTAATTAATGCTAATAATTGAAAAATATTAGTTAATTTTATTTTTTGCTGAAATCCGTCAAGATAGCAAATATTACAGTCTTTAGCTAAGCTATTTTTTTCTGCAATTATAAAAGATTTGCTATGTTGCTCTTGTTGATGTTGTAAGTTGTGGTAATTACCATAAATTTTTGTAATTATTAATATAAGAATTAATAAACAATAAGGTAAATTAAGGTTTGCTTGTCGATATTTTATTAATTCTTTTATTTTAATCATTATCTGTATAATTAAAGAGACTTAATTTTGCAAAAATTATTCAACATATTGATCAAGAAATTGATTGGTAATATATATAATATCATCGCTATTTTCTCTAGTGTTTGTAAGCCAAAAATCTTCGCTATGTTTAAATATAAAAATTGGCAAGATAAAGTCAATTAGACCCATTCCAACAAAATCTTTAAATTCTAATATTTCTTCAATATTTAAATAAGCAATAATAATCAAGATTCTTAGGTTTAAAATATTCAAATTTTCTTGACTCAAATTCAACTCTTTGTGATTTATGCTTAAATTATCTTCATCGAGATTGATTTTATGGGCTTGATAAATAATTTTAGCTTTTTTATATGTTTCTTGATATTCTTCTTGTAGTTTAGAGAAATTTTCTTGTTCGATTAATTCCATTACATCAAGTAAATTGTTAAAGAATTTTTGATAAAATTCTTCTAGATTCTCTCTATTTAGTTCAAAAGTTTGAATCCACATTAGAGATTCTGAATTGTCAATTCTAAATGATTTTTGCCATAAAATTTTTGCTTGGCTATTGTGATTCTTTAGTGCCTTAATTTTATTATTAACGGAACCAAAAATATCTTGCGAAGATGATGCAATCAGTTGTGGAATGTGCGATACTGCTCCGTAAATGTAATCATGATTATCTGCTGAAAGAAAATCTATTTTAAAACCCATATTTTTAATAAAATCAATAATTTTGCCACCAAAAGGTTTCTCTAAAATTTTATCTTGAGCTTGAGTGATAATTATTTTTTTATTATCAAAAAAACTGCCATTAGCATTTTGTGGGCCAGATTTTTCAGAGCCAGCAATTGGGTGCATAGGAATAAAATATTTCTCTAGATTATTAGGAATAATATTTTTAATAAAATCTTTTAACGAGCCAAAATCAATAATTGCTAGATTTTGAGAAAATTTAGATTTTGATATTTGTTGAAATATTGCTTTATATTCTTTTAATGGGGTAGTTATTATTATTAAATCAATAAATGAAATATCGCCTTCAATGAATTCAATTTCTTTATCGATTAATTTTTTAGCAATGCAATATTCTGTAGCTTCTTTATCTGGGTCATTGCCAAAAATTTTTATTTCTTGCTGTTGATTTTTTGCTAATTTTTTGATAGATAAAGCGGTTGAGCCACCTATTAAACCAAGACCGATAATTAATATATTGTTAAAAGTCATTTTTAAATTTTTAAAGTTATTGAAGCGGGGCAATGATCAGAGGCTTTGCTTTGATCTCTAACATTATGGGATTCTAATTCGGCATTGATTAAGCAATCATTTGCTTGAGGGTTGGTTAGAAGATAATCTATTCTTAGGCCGTGATTTCTATTCCAGCTATTATTGCGATAATCCCACCAAGAAAATTCTTGCTTTTGAGGGTTCATAATTCTATATGAATCGCTGAAGCCGATATTTAATAGGGTGCGAAATTTTTCTTGTTCCAAAGAATGAAAGCAAACAGTTTCTTTTAATTTTTCTGAATCAAAAACATCAATAGGGTAGTTTGCGACATTAAAATCTCCACCAATTATTTGAATTTCATCATTATTGATAAGTTTTTTAAAATGTTTTCTTAGTCTGTCAAAAAAATTAATTTTATAAAGAAATTTTGGGCTTTCTTTAATGGTTAGATGTGGCTCAATTTCTCCACCACCATTTGGAACATAAACTGAAGAAATTCTAACTGCCTTGCCATTTATTATTGTTAATGCTTCAACATATCTGGCTTGTATGTCTTGTTCTAATTTTTCATCAATCATTGGTAGTTGTTCGATTACATCTTCTAAGCGAAATTTTGAAAAAATAGCAACTCCATTATAGCTCTTCTGACCAACAATAGCAACATTATATCCCATATCAGCTATTATTTGTTGATTGAAATTTCCTGCAATAGTTTTTAATTCTTGCAACAGAATTATATCTGGTCTTGAGTGTTGTATCCACTCAATAAGCCTAGGAAGCCTTGCATTTATTGAGTTGACATTAAAAGTGGAGATTTTAATTAATTTTTCTGTCATTTTAAAATTTTGTGATTAGTAATTCATTGCAAAAGGAGTTATGTCCTTCATAAAATGAAACCCTCTTACATAAAAACCTAAACGATAATATAGGTTATGTGATTTTTTATTTTCAATATAAGAATCAAGAACTATTTTATTGCAATTAATTTTCAAAGCTTTTTCGTCAAAATATTTTAAAATTTTTTCTCCAACCCCGAGGGAGCGGAAGTTTTTGTCAACAACTAAGTTTGAAATTTGTAAATATCTACCGCAATAAAGCATTGTCATTACAAAATATCCAGCAACGGCTATAATTTTTTTATCGTAAGAAATAGAAACCATTTTGTAGTTATTTTTTGAAATCATTTCATTAAGCATTACTTTGTAGCTATTAATATCAAGCTTTGGCTGAGATTGATTTATTAAAAAAAATACAGATTCCATTTCTTTTACTGAACTAAATTCAATAAATTTTAATTTAGTAAATGTTATTTTTTGATTTTCTGTTGCTGTTTTTTCTAACATTAAGCTTCCTCTAGTTGCCTTTCAAGACTAGAGGCCCAGTAAGTTACCTTGCCAGCTCCAGTACAGAATATTATGTCTCCCTCATTAATTAATTTTTGATTAATTAATGGCTTTATAATTTTTGCAAGTGAATTTGGGTCAGACATTTTTATTACTTCGCAGTGCTTTGTTTTTTTAATTCCTTCGATTAGACTATCTTGACTAAAGCCTTCAATTGGAGATTGTCCAGCACTATATATTTCTGATACTATTACTATATCCGAATCAATAAAGGCATTGCAGAATTCTTGAAATAAATCCCTAACTCTTGTGTATTTGTGAGGCTCAAAAACACATATTATTTTATTTGCAGTTATTTTTTTGGCAGCAGATAAGGTGGCTTTTATTTCCGTTGGATGATGTCCATAATCATCAATTATTAAAATTCCTTTATATTCTCCGACTTTTGAAAATCTTCTCTTTACTCCGTCAAACTTTTCAAGAGCTTCAATAATCTTTGAAAAAGGAATTTTTAAAAAATCGGCAACAGCAATAGATGCTAGAGCATTGCAAACATTATGTTTACCATAAATTGGCATAGTTATTTGAGGAATATTTCTGCCATCTTTAAAATTAACAGAAAATGAAGTACCTTTTCTGTTAATTTTGATATTTGAAGCTGTAATATTTGCAAAATTAGTATTATTTTCTATTGCATAACTTATAACTTTATTCTTGCTTTGATGATTTTGATAAATATTAAAAACTTCTTGATTATCAATGCCAAGGGCACACATTCCTTGTTCTGGAATATTGTCTATATATTTTTGAAAATATTGTTTTTGGATTGTGAAATCACCATTATAGCCTTTGAAATCTAGATGTTCTGGCTCGATGTTAGTTATTACTCCAATTTTAGTTGGTAAGTCAATAAAGCTTCCGTCTGATTCATCTGATTCTGCTACTAAAAAATTTCCATTACCAATCTTTTGATTGCTAGAGAAGTAATTTATTATTCCGCCATTAATAAAAGTTGGGTCAAGTCCAGCAAATTCAAGAATTATTGATATCATTGCGGTAGTGCTTGTTTTGCCGTGGGTCCCCGCAATAGTAATGCCAAGCTTTTCTTGCATTATCATTGCTAGTAAATTTGCTCTAGTAATGATTGGAATATTTTTAGCTTTAGCGGCGATTATTTCAGGGTTATCTTCTTTGATAATTGAGGTTTTTACTACCAGTGCCACATCATTGACAATATTTTCATGACTATGTCCTGTAAAATATTCGACTTGTTGGGCTTTTAATTTCTCTGTAAGGTAATTTTCTGCAAGATCAGAACCTTGTACAGCGATATTTTTTTGTCTTAAAACTAGGGCTAAAGCACTCATTCCAATGCCACCAATACCTATAAAATGAACCTTCTTACCTTTAGTTTGGTTAATTAAATCTTGAAAAAACATTATCAAAAATTTATCTTAAATTTATAAATTTATTTTACTTATAGATGATTTTATTGCATCAAAAAACAAAGCGAAGGCAATAAAATATTTACAAAATATTGTTTTGCAAGCCTCTTTATTAAAAAATAAAATCTTTGTATTTTTTTGATTTTTTATATAGAGTTTAAAATACTACTTGAAAAATATAAGTTTATTTTACAATATTTATCAAGCAATATCTAATATTATGTTTTTAGTTATAAATTTAATAAATATTTCTCAATTAATTTTACTAATTTTGGTCATATTCGATATTGTTTCCTGAATTACCGATTCAATAAACTAAACTAATAAGCTCTAATAAATTTGAGTGCTTAAAATTTATTTTATTTTTAAAAATTTATTAAAAAAATAATGTCAAAAGAAGATATACTCACCATGAATGGTGTAGTTGTTGAAGTGTTACCAAATACTATTTTTAAAGTTGAACTTGAAAATGGTCATATAATAATCGCTCATGCATCAGGCAAAATCCGTAAAAATAAAATTCGCATTCTAAAAGGCGATAAAGTTGAAGTAGAAATGACAACTTATGACTTAACTAAGGGCAGAATAGTTAGAAGAAATGTTTAGTAAATCAATCAAAAACTAATTTATTTAAACTCTAAATAATTTTTATTTGATAATTAAAAACAATCCTTTAAATTGCTCGCTTTCCTAGATTTAGGTAAATTTTAAATTCAATAATTAACTAATTAACTCGCAATATATGACTATTCAAGATACTCTTTCAATAATAAAGCCAGATGCTACAGCAAGAAACATAACTGGTAAAATAAATGCTAAATTTGAAGATGCGGGGCTAAAAATTGTTGCCCAAAAAATGCTTCATTTATCGGAAAAAACAGCTTCTGCTTTTTATGCTGTTCATCAAGAAAGACCATTTTTCAAAGATCTTGTCAAATTTATGACTTCTGGTCCAGTAATTATACAAGTCTTAAGAGGAGAAAATGCGGTATTAAAAAATCGTGAAATTATGGGTGCTACAAACCCAGCTAATGCTGATGCTGGAACGAGTAGAAAAGAATTCGCTCTATCAATTGAGGCTAATTCAGTTCACGGATCAGATAGTATTGAAAATGCCGTTCAAGAAATATCTTTCTTTTTTTCTAAGCTTGAAATTGTTGAATAAAATTAGTTTATTAATATTCAAATTCTAGTTTTTAAAAATTTTAAAAATCACAAATTTAATCAAAATGACAAAAGAAATTACTGACACTACCTTTGAAGCAGAGGTTTTAAAATCAAATATACCAGTTTTGGTTGATTTTTGGGCTCCTTGGTGCGGTCCTTGTCGTCAACTTTCTCCAATTATTGATTCCATAGCCACTGAATTTTCTGGTAAAATTGAAGTTGTAAAATGCAATATCGATGAAAATCCAGAAACTCCCTCGCAATTGCATGTTAGAGGTATTCCTGCTTTAATGATCTTTAAAGATGGAAAATTAGTTGATAGTAAGGTTGGCTCGCTTCCTAAAAGCACTTTGGTTGAATGGATTCAAAGCAACATTTAAATCAAGATCTTAAAAAAATTTACGACAATTGCGAGCATATATTTAACTGCTCGCTTTTGTTGCTAGATAATCATTTATCTTCTATTGTTGATAAAAAGCCCTCCTGCATAAAAATGTTTATAGCTGTTGAAATAGAATTTTATTTAATTGATGAAAATAATATTCAGGTGCAAGAATTTAAAAGAGAAGAATTTATTGATCATTTTAATTGCAGTATTACTAAAAAATTTCCCCTAATTATTAAAATAGAAAAGGAGCAGGGTGATGGTCAGGTTGAAATCAAAACCGCCCCAACTTTTGACTTAAAAACTTTGGCTTGTGTTGTTGCTCAAATTAAAGAAGAGTCTTGTATTCTTGCTAAAATGTTAAATTTGAGTGTTGTTTTTGAGGGTAAGCCTTTTTCCAATGATTGTGGCAATGCAATGCAATTTAATTTATCTTTTTGGAGTGGCGATAAAAATATTTTAGATGATTATTTTGGAAATTTAGAATTGCAAGAATTTGGCTTTATTTGTCAGTTAATAGGCAATTTATTGGCTTACACCAATAATGGATTATTGCTTATGGCTCCAGAGGCTCAAGATTATCAAAGATTTTCAATTCAAGAAAATAAAAATTTGCATCAAATTGGCAAATATAACTCTCCAACTCGTTTATGTTTTGGAGTAAATAATCGCACCACTGCAATCAGGGTTGTAAAAAATAATCAATTTGATGGTATTGATAAGTCATTAGGAACAAGACTTGAATATAGAGTTCCATCTGCAAATTGTAACTTTTTATTGGCAATTTCTGTCTTGATGATTATAATAACTAACAAAGATTCTCAATTCTTAGCTAGCAATATCAATAAATTAGAAATTTTTGGTAATGCTTTTTTACAGCAATATCAACATTTAGTGCCCATTATTGATAATTATCAGCAGGCATTAGAAAATTTTTTTAATAATAATTTTATTTACAATAAAATGAAATTAATTTTAGAAAATATAGCTTAATTAACTTAATAATTAAAAAATGATTAAAAATTCTTCCTTAAAAAATAAATCTTCAGATAGGTTTGTTAATAATAAGTTAAAGATAGGTTCGCAAAAAAACTCGCATTTATTAAAGTTCATCACAATTCTTTTGCGATTAATTGGTAAAAAAACTAAAAAAACTTTTTCATTAATTCTTAATCATTTATTGCAATCTTACCATCAGGATGGTTTAATAACTATTGAAGAGCAGAAAATGTTTATAAATCTAGCCTCTCTTGCCGATAAAAGAATTGACAATTTGATGGTGCCAAGGTCTGATATTATTGCCATTAGTTATAACGAAAAAATTGATAATATTAAGAAAATTATTATGGATAAAGGGCATAGTAGATTGCCTGTTTATCGAGAAAATATTGATGAAGTGGTTGGTTTTATACATAGTAAAGATTTAGCCCAATTTATAGGCAATGATGATGATTTTGCAGTAAAAAAAATATTAAGAAAAATATTATTTGTCCCTGCTAATATAAAGCCTGTTGATTTAATGTTGCAAATGAAGAATAGCAGAACCCATATTGCCATTGTACTTGATGAATTTGGAGCGGTTGATGGTTTAATTACTATTGAAAATATTGTTGAGGAAATAGTTGGTAATATTGAAGATGAACATGATTTACCTAGCGATAATTCTTTCTTTCGTATTAAACAAATTTCACAAAATTCTTTTCAATTTGGTGCAAGAGTTGATATTTCTAAACTAGAGGAGTTGCTCTCAATTAAAGTAAAGAGTGAAGATGATCATTTTCAAACGGTTGGTGGATTTACTCTTTCAATTTTTAAAAGAGTTCCCGCAGTTGCGGATGAAATTATTGTTGATGATTTGAAATTTAAAATTATCGATGCCGATAACAGAGCAATTAAATTGATAGAAATTAATAAATTATAACAAATTTAAATTTTTTAATTTTGTTATAATCTTTAATATCTGGCTTTGATGTCTATTGCTATTTGCTTCTAGATTGATAATATTTTTGTCAAATTTATTTGCAAATTTATTTTTAAATAAATATTGATGAAATAAACGATGTTTTTTGGTGGAAATCTTTTTTTCATCAAAAATATAAATATTTTTGCCGCTATTTAAGCTTTCTGATATCATTGATATTGAATCCCCAGTAATAATAACGAAATCTGCAATTGCTAATATCGCTAAATAAGGGTTGTGGTGATTAAAGTTTTTGTCATTACAGTCAAAAAAATAATAATTGCCATCAAGACTTGATTTTATTACTTCATTAAGTTGATTGGAAGTTCTTCTGCTGTTTAATATCAATAATTGTGCTGACATATTTTTAGCAATTTTACAGCTATGTTCTATCAAATTTTGCATTGATTTTGTTTTAAAAACACTGTTTTTGCTAGAGCCACCAATTAGTAGAGCGATTTTATTTTGTGTTTGAAGATCAATTTTCTGATAAAAAGGGGTTTGTTGAAATTTTATTAATGCTTGTTCAAGAGTGGTAGAGTTGATATTGTTGATTGCACCGTTAATTCTAATAATATTATTGTAATCAAAATTTGCTTTGTCGTGATTTGGTAAAATAACAAGATCAAAAAAGTTAAAATTCATTTGCGGATTCATAATATGAATATTGGCAATTTTAATATTTTTTAATTTGGCTTGATTTTTAATTAAACAAGAGAAGTTGGCAGATTTTCTACCTGCTCCAATGATTATTTTTGGATAATGGGTGATGTTTTTTAACTCTAATCTATTTCTTTTTTTGATTCTTAATGAAGATGCGGGTAGAATAAAGTTAGGCAAGGAATTTAATTTGCTATATTCGGGAGTTATAACTTTAAATGGCATACCAATTGATTCAGCAAGTGCTAGTGCTTGTTGAAAAGTTCCTGCTCTTTTATCAAATATAACCCAAATTTCTGGTATAATTTTTAGATTTTGTTCGTTCATCAATAAAACAAAATCATAAATTTAAGATCTGACTAATTGATGATAATCTTGCATTAAGTCAAGGGTTGTTTGGCTAGGTTGGGGATAAAAATATTTATCATCGACAGAGCCTATTCTGGTTATTTCTGCTGCACTCCCAGTAAGAAAGGCATCTTTGGCATTTGCAAGCTCTTCTGGCATAATGTGTCTTTCAACAACTTTGATATTTCTTTTTTTTGCCAATTCAATGATTGTGAGTCGAGTTATTCCATTAAGAAAGCAGTCTGGAGTAGGGGTGTGAAGTTCATCATTTTTCATAACTAAAAATAAATTTGCTCCTGTTGCCTCGGCGAGAAATCCTCTATAATCAAGCATTAAAGCATCGTTATAACCTTCATTTTCTGCCTCATGCTTTGAGATGGTGCATATCATGTAAAGCCCTGAAGCTTTAGCGGCGACAGGTGCGGTTTCAGGAGATGGTCGACGATATTTTGCAAATTTTAGTTTTAGTCCTACTTTTCTAGCTTCTTCGGAGTAGTATGGGGGCCAAGGCCAACAGGCAATCGCTAAATGAATCTTGTTATTTTGAGCAGAAATTGCCATTTTTTCTGAACCTCGCCAAGCAAATACCCTCATATATCCATCTACTATTTTTTGCTTTATTGAAGTCTCAATTTTTGCTTTATTCATCTCTTCGATTGAGTATGGTATTTTAAAACCTAACATTTCTGCCGATCTGTGTAATCGAGTACTATGTTCATTATTTTTAAAGATTTTACCATTGTAAATTCTTTCTCCTTCAAAAACACAAGATCCATAATGAAGACCGTGATTTAAAATATGAACTTTAGCTTCTTGCCAGTTAACAAATTGACCATTTTGCCAAATGTAACCTTCTCTTTTATCGAAAGGAATGATGTCAGTCATTTTTTATTATTCTTTTGTTTTTACTACGGAAATTTGAGTTTCTTGTCGATTTTGCTCTTCTTCTTTTGAAAAATAAGTTATGTGTGGCTTTGTATTCTTAAGAAGATTATCAACTGAAACAGATATTGATTTGATTGATTTTTTTGAAGGTGCTTCATACATAACTTCAAGTAGTAGATTTTCAACAATTGCTCTCAAGCCTCTTGCTCCCGTTCTTCTATCTATTGCCTTTTTAGCAATTTCAAGATATATTTCAGGTTCAAAAATTAATTCAACCTTATCAAGATTAAATAATTTTTTATATTGCTTAATAATTGAATTTTTTGGTTCTACTAAAATTTGAGATAGATCAAATTCTGTTAATCCTTCAAGTGGAGAAATTATTGGCAATCTGCCAACTAGCTCTGGTATTAGTCCAAATTTTATTAAGTCATCAGGCTCAACATTGTTGAAGATATCAATTTTTTTGTGATCGTCTTTTTCTCTTATATCGGCACCAAAACCTATTGAAGAACCTTTGCCTCGTGATGCAATGATTTTTTCTAATCCAGAAAATGCTCCGGCACAAATAAATAAGATATTTTTTGTGTCAATTTGAACATAATCTTGTTGGGCAGTTTTTTTGCCAGGTTGAGTAGGAACCGATGCAACTGTACCTTCTATTATTTTGAGTAAACCTTGCTGAACACCTTCGCCAGATATATCTCTGGTTCTACTTCCATCTTCAGATTTTCTTGCAATTTTATCTATTTCGTCAATATAGACAATCCCTTTTTGAGTTTTTTCAATATCGTAATTAGCGGATTGTAATAAGCGAGATATTATATTTTCAACATCATCGCCAACATATCCAGCTTCTGTTAGTGAGGTCGCATCTGCCATAGTAAAGGGAACATCAAGAATTCTGGCTAAAGTTTGTGCCAAAAGAGTTTTTCCGCAACCAGTTGGTCCTATCATTAAAATATTTGATTTAAATAATTCTACTCCATCGGGATTTTGTGCGGAATCAATTCTTTTATAGTGATTATAAACCGCTACTGATAAAGTTTTTTTAGCAATTTCTTGACCAACTACATATTCATCAAGAATTTTAACTATTTCTTTTGGGGTAGGGCGAGGACCTTCTATTTTACCTATTGCTGATTTTTTTTGATCTTCTCTTAAGATATCTCCACAAAGTGAGATACATTCGTTGCAGATAAAGACTGTAGGACCAGCGATTAATTTTTTTACTTCATGCTGACTTTTTCCACAAAAGCTACAATAAAGATCTTTACTAGTTTCCTTGTTCATTTTGTTTTTAAAACTGGGTTAATTATAATACTCTTTCTTCAACTATTTTGTCAATTAGACCAAATTCTAGCGCTTGTTCAGCTGTCATAAAGTTATCTCTTTCCATCCCTTTTTCTATTGCGGAAAGTTTTTGTTTTGTATGTTTTACATAAAGGTTGTTAAGTCTTTTTTTAATGTTGATAATTTCTCTAGCATGAATTTCAATATCTGTTGCTTGACCTTGATAGCCACCAGAAGGTTGATGAATCATTATTCTTGAATTTGGCAAAGAAAACCTTTTGCCTTCAGCCCCTGCCATTAAAAGTAGGGAGCCTGCAGAGGCGGCTTGACCAATACATAAGGTTGAAACATCGGGGCGAATATATTGCATAGTGTCATACATTGCAAGACCAGAGGTTACAACTCCTCCCGGAGAGTTGATGTAAAAGTGGATATCTTTTTTAGGGTCTTCCGATTCAAGAAATAAAAGTTGTGCCACTATTAATGAAGCAACTTGATCATTAACGGGGCCAGAGAGAAATACTACTCTTTCTTTAAGTAAGCGAGAATAGATATCAAAAGATCTTTCACCTTTGGCAGTTTGCTCAATTACCATTGGCACTAGATAATTAGCTTGTTCGATGATTTTTTCAGACATTTTTTTAATACTTAAATTTTTAGTAATTATCAATGATTTTGTATAGCTAAAAATAAAAGACAATATATTTTATAAAATAACCTTGATTTTTACTTAAAAATTAATAACTTGCCATTATCAATAACTTCAATATTTTCTAAATATTTTTAGTTATTTACTTAACTTTGTGCAATTAATTAATAAAAATTTAGCTATGAATAATTTTGATCAAAAAGATAATCAAGAAGATAAAATCAACAATTCTCCAATCACTGATTCCGTAGTAAATTCTGATAATGAAGACGAAAACAACAATAATTCAAAGCCAGACCTAGAAAATCCAGATTCTCAAAATGAGAAGAATCAACAAATTAATAATGAATTAAATATTAAGATCAGCGATTTACAGCAAAAAAATAATGAATTAAATGATAAATTACTTCGTTCTTTTGCTGAAATTGAAAATATTCGCCGTAGATCAAAAGAAGAAGTTGAAAAAAGTTCTAAATTTGCGATTACCAATTTTGCTAATGATTTAGTGGTGGTGGTTGAGAATTTTTTTCTTGCCTCTAATAATGCTCCTGCTCTTGAAAATATTGATAATTTGCCTTTTAAAACTTTTGTTGAGGCAATGCTAATGACTCAAAAAGAGTTGGTAAAATCTTTAGAGAAAAATCAATTATTTAGAATTTTTCCTTTAAATCAGCAATTTGATCATAATCTTCACGAAGCTATTTCGCAAGTAGTGAGCGATGAAGATGAAGGTAAAATCATCAATGTAATTCAAGCTGGTTATCGAATTGGTGATAGATTAATTCGCCCCGCTTTAGTGGTAGTTGCTAAAAAGGCAGAATAAATTAAAAATTATTAAAAATCTTTTAGTAGGCAATAGTTGTTTAATAAAAATTTTATCGGTTATAAGAACAAAAAATTTACTAATTTTGTTGATTCATCAATTGATAAAATTGCAAATATTCTAATTGTTTTAATTGCTAGTAGATATTTTTTATATTTCACAACCACTATAATTACATTGGTTAGTGTATTTGTTAGGTCTCTTAATGATATTGGCACTGATACAGCTATTTATTTATATCTTGGCGAAAAAATAGCCAAAGGAGCTATATATTATAAAGATTTCTTCGAAACTAACTTTCCCATTTCATTTTATATTTATGCTTTGCAATATCGCATTGCCAGTTTTTTTGCGATTAATCCAATAATTTTTAGTGATTTTTTCATTAATATTACTGCATTAATTTCTCTTTTTTTTACTACTAAAATTTTACAAAAAACCACTTTATCTTGGTTTTTTTATTCGCTATCCCGCTATAGAGCTACTTGAATTTGGAACCAAAAGTAGTTTTTTAGCAATTTTATTTTATCCGTATTTTGCTTTATCCCTACAAAGAGAAACAGCTCTTACAACTTCAGAAAAATTAATTAGAGGTTTGCTTGGGGGGTTAATTCCTTGTTTTAAGCCTCATTATCTAATTTATATTATTGCAATTGAGCTTGTAAAATGGCGGTTTGATAAGCATTCAAAAAACTCACAAAATAAATCAGTTTTTAATTTTAGTTTTTTTATTCAGTTAGATAAAATTATAATTCTTGGGGTGGGAGTTGTCTATTTATTTATTATTTGGTTATTTATACCAGAATTTTTGGAAATGGTGAAGATTTTTAGTAATTATTACCCTGGTCATCAATTTAGTACTGCTTTAAATAACCTTCTTAACATTGCTGTTAAATATTACTTTATATTATATTTATTGCCTTTTTTAATTTTTAAAAATCAACAAAAATTAAATTTTTGGCTGATATTTTTTATTCTTATTTCTGGACTATTTTGTCTTAAATTGGAAGGAGTTTTTTCAATTGATCAGGAGGGGGCTGTTATCGCTATGATTACTGGTCCAATTTTGTTATTAGCAAGATATTTTTTTAATTCAAAATATTTTTCCTTACATAAAAATATTTTTTCAATTAGTTTGTTGATATTGTTGCCTTCACTGCCTGCAATATTATTTTCTGGTGTTGAATTTTTAGTTTTCAGTTTATTGTTAGTAATCTTTCAGCCAATTTTTTTATATTATTTTAATTTTAATAATTATCTAGATTTTCAAGCAAAAAAATATTTTTTTGCTAAAATTATTAGGAATTTAGCAACTCAACTTTTGATTATATTATTAGCTATTTTTATAGTTAAATTTTTTATTAAGATATTTTTTATCAATGACCTTATTGGTATAATAAGAGTCAATCAGTTAGCCTTATTTTTTATTTTTTTTACCATTCTAAATATTTATTTTTTATTTAAAAATGAATCTTTAATTTTCAAGATGAGTGAGAATAAATATAATTTTTCTAAATTATTAGTGTTTTTATTTTTGGCATCACTAACAAAATTTATTTTTAATTATTGTTTTTATAGCTATGCAAATATTGCAAAAAAAATTTTTTACGATAATAAAAATAACATTATTGGAAAAACAGAATATTATATCAAAAAATATGCTAAAAATAACGACGATAATTTTATTTATTCTGGATTTTTATCTAATGAGATGTCTTTTCCAGCGATAAATTATCTGCAAAGACAAGTTGTGCCAAAATTTTATGCTTTGCAAAGCTTTTTTAATCTTAATGAAAATTTAAAAAATGAAGTACAAATTTTTGCTGAAGATAATAATAAGGCGGTTTTTGATAAAAAAACTAAATTATTGTTTTTTGCTAATAATGTCAATGGTGCAGGTAAAAAATATTGTAGAAAGGATAAAATAAGCAATTATCTTCTTGATAAAAAGATGATATTAGAATTTTTTAATCAATATGAATATGTAGGTAGTTTTTATAATTATAATTTAGATTATAATATTATTAAGGGTAAATCAATAAGAATGAATAAATATATTGAAGTCTATGCAAGAAAAAAATCTGTCAATTAATTTATTTTTTTAAATTATCAATAAATTTTTGATAAAGATCCCCCCTTCTTTCTTTGGTTATTGTAATTGCTTGCTCTAATCGCCACTCTCTAATTTTTTGATGATGTCCAGAAGTTAAAATTTTTGGAACTTCTAAGCTTCTCCAATTTGCAGGTCTAGTATAATGAGGATATTCAAGCAAATTCCTGAATTGAGAATTCTCGCCATTGCCAAAAGATTCTTCATTTAGCGATTCTTCTGCTCCTAAAATATTGGGTAAATTTCTGATGATTGCATCGATTACTACTAGGGCAGAAATTTCTCCGCCAGTGATTATGTAGTCTCCAATTGATAATTCTTCAATATCAAAATAGTCAATAACTCTTTGATCTATTCCTTCATATCTTCCGCATAATAGGTTGATTTCTTGATTTTGTTCGAGATATTTTGCCAATTCAATAGCTTTATCTTGGTTAAATTTTTGACCACGAGGAGAGAGATAGATGATTTTTGGTTTTGATTTTGTGTTATTTGGTTGATTTTCAGGGCTTGTTTCAAGGGTCTTTTCAAGGGCACTAGCAATTATATCTGGTTTCATTACCATGCCATTACCGCCACCAAAGGGAATATCATCAACAGTTTTATGTTTATCATTAGTGAAATCGCGGATATTGACGGTTTCTAGTTGCCATAAACCTTTTTTTAGAGCCTTGCCAGTAATTGAGTAATTTAAGGCTCCGGGGAATATTTCAGGAAATAAGGTGAAAATTCTAAATAAATTATTTGCCATTTTATAGCAAGGTTATTTTTTGAGTATTTTGGCAATTCTTTCAGCAGATTCAATTATTTTATCTTGATTATGTATCATTGAGAATCGAATAAAACCTTCTCCATTTTTGCCAAAGGAACTACCGGGAGATATTGCCAGCCCTGCTTCTTGAATTAATTTTTTGCAAAATTCAAAAGAGGAAAGATTGCTTGCTTCTTGGGGCAGGGGAGTCCAGATAAACATACTGGCTTTAGGTTGATTGATTTTCCAGCCTAATATTTCTTGGTAAGTTTTGATAAAAAACTCTCCTCTTTTTTGATATTTTGCTCTTAAATCTTGTAAATAATTATTGCTATTTTCTGATAGTGCCTCGACTGCAACCATTTGTAATGGGCTAAATGAACCGTAATCAAGGTAAGATTTAATTTTATAAAGAGCAGAAATTAAGTTTTTATTACCAACCGCGAAGCCAATTCTAGTGCCTGCCATTGAGTAGCTTTTGCTTACTGAAGAAAACTCAATAGCAATTTCTTTGGCTCCTTTAACTTCTAAAATTGAATTTGGTTTATCTGATTCGTTGAAATATAGCTCACAATAGGCAATATCTGAAATGATATAAATTTGATGATATTTACAAAAATCTACTAATTCTTGATAAAAGCCAATATCGACAATTTCGGTCGTAGGGTTGCATGGGTAGCTAACTATTACTGCTTGAGGTTTTTTTGCTGATTTATTGACGAATTCTTTAAATTTTTTTATAAATTCATTGGGCTTAATTGCCTCAATAAATTCAACATTAGATTTTGCAAGAATAAAAGCAAAAGTATGAATAGGGTATGAAGGAGATGGAACGCAAATATAGTTATCTTTATCTGCGATTGCAGTTGCAAGGCTTGAGATTCCTTCCTTTGCTCCAATAGTTACCAATGCTTCATTTTGATAATCTAATTCAACATTAAAATTTCTTTGGTAATAGTTGCAAATTGCTTGTTTTAGGCTTTCCAACCCACCAGTTGGAGAATAGCCAAATAGGTTAGGGTTTTTTACTAATTCGGATAATTTATCCATAACATTTTGCGGTGGTGCGGAATCGGGGTTGCCCATTCCAAAATCAATAATATCAAGCCCTTTTGCGATTGCTTCTTTTTTGAGGCGGTATATTTCGGCAAAAATATAGGGCGGTAATTTTTCGGTTAAATAAAATTTATCTTGCATTTATTATTATTTTTTGACTAATTTTGAATTTTCTCAAATTTGATTGAGTAGAGTGATTATTAAAAATAAATTTCTTATTATTCAATAAATTTTTCTTTTATTTTTATCATTTCAATGCAGGCTTGTGAAGCAAAGCCACCTTTATTTTTTTGATTAACATCTGCTCTTGCAATCGCTTGTTCTTTATTTTCAACAGTAATAATGCCATAGCCTATTGCTAATTGATGCTTAATTGCTAATTTATTTATACCCCTAATAACACAGCCCAAGGCAACATATCCAGCCACTTCATTTTGATATAATTTTGATTTTGCGATCATTGCAATTGTAGCAGGAATTTCAAATGCTCCCGGAACGGTAATAGCCTCGTAATCATAACCATTTTCTTTAATTTTAGCAATTGCCCCTTCAAGCAACATTTTTGAGATATCTTGATAAAAAGTGGCTTGCACTATCATAATTTTTGATTTTTTAAGCATATTTTGATTATTTTTAAGTTGTTAAATTTTTCGATTTTTGTTGTATATTAAATATTAAACTCATATTCAATTAAGATTGCATCCATTAATTTTGCTGGATTGTTTGGGTTTTGTATTTTTACATCCCTTACATTGCATTTTTTTAAAATTTCATTTCTTGAATCGTCATCAAAAGAGTAAAATTTCTCTTTTAGCATCAATGCTTTTATGTGCGGTTTTGAGCTTTTTGTTGTAAGGTATTCAAATACTTTGCTAGGATGTTTTATTCCCCAAATTCCACGTACCCTTAAATTTGTTATGCCTAAATGATCAACATTTTTAAATTTTGCAATTTCATTTGTTTCGCTCAATTCAATACCAAGTTCAGAAACAGCATTTGTAATTTTATTTTTAACTCTTGTATATATTTCAGGTTTTGCACAATAACAATCACCATAAACAAACCAAAGACTCTTTATTTGCTCGCTCTTATCAACACAACCAATTATATAGCAAATATCTTTTTCAATCCAATCTGCTTCGCAATTTTTACAAGCAATCGTTATCATATTGCTATTTCTATAAAGTTTATCTTTTGGGAAGGAGCTATTTAATGCAATACTTCCTTCGTTAGTTTCAATTTTCTTAACCTCAAAAGCATCGCCATTTTTTATAATTAAGTCTGGTGGGTTGTTTTGGTTGCCTAAATAAGAAAAATATTCGCTTTGTATAGCAATTCTTTTGTCCGCTTCTAAATTGAAGTTATTACATAGTGCATCTTTTATAAGATTTTCCAGCGCCTCGCCCATATTGTTAATGCGTATTTTATAGCTTAGAGTTTTATATCTTTCTATGCTATGCAAATCATTATCAATAAGGCTATTAATTGCTTGCAATATATTTGTTTTCATAAATATTTTAAAATTTGTTTTGCCATTTCATGAGCTAAATTTACAGGAACTGCATTACCCACCATTTTATAACCATCTAAAATATTATTGTAAATAAACTTAAAATTATCAGGAAAGGTCTGTATTCTTGCGCACTCACGAACTGAAAGCCTGCGATATAATTCTTCACTTCCTTTCTTGAAAATCCTTTTATTTTGCTCGACAAATTCCATTTTAGGAGCTTGTGGATGCAACGGTGCATGTCTACCTCCTGCTTGTATTGTAAAAGATTGCTCATTCCAACTTCTTACTCTATTTCTTGACATAAAAATAGTTGAAAACCCCGCAATATAGTATTCGTGATTAAAGATATCTAATTCTTTTTGATTATATGATTTTGCACTATCTTTTAAATTGTCTATTGCATCCTTTAGAGTTATATGTTTTTTGTTTGGCTCTGGGAATTGAAAATCAACATCATTTAAAAAACCAACTATAAAAACTCTCTCTCTATCTTGTGGTACATTATAATCTTTGGCATTTAAAAGTTTATACTTTACATTGTAACCAAGCTCTTTAAATCCATTTAATATTACATTAAAAGCTTCTTTATTTCTTTCGTGCAATATTCCCGATACATTTTCTGCAAGAAAAAATAATGGTTTTTTATCTCTTATAATTTTTATATAATCAAAAAATAATTTTCCTCTTGAATCGTTTATTCCTCGTAAAGATCCTGCTTCGCTCCAGCTTTGACAAGGTGGACCGCCAATTATACCAGTGCAATCTGGAATTTCACTGCTTTTAATATTTCTTATATCTCTTTTATCGAGTTTTGTATCTTTAAAATTTTGCTCAAATGTTTGCCATATAGTTTTATCATATTCATTGGCATAAATAGTATTAAATCCAGCTTTCTTAAAGCCTAAATCTAAACCACCTGCACCTGAAAATAATGATATTATGTTGTTGTTTTTCATCATTTTTAGGTGTATTTAAATTTAGTTATATTTCTAATAAAAAAATCAAATCTTTTAGCATATCGATAATCTAGATATATAAACTTGTGAAAAGTTATAATTAAATTCATATTTAAAAGCCATTAATTAAGAATCTTGCCAATTACTGGTTTAAAGCCTAGTAAAAATTCTTTGATGGTTAAAATTTTTTTACCAGATTTTTGTAAAATTAATGGTCTTATGGCACCATTTTTACATAATATTGTTAATTGTGAATCAATAATTGAGCCACAAGGAGTTGATTTATATTTTTCCAAATCAATATTTTTGATAATTTCGGCAGAAAAAATTTTAATTTTTTCATTATTAATAGTGAAATAGCTTTCAATATAGCCATTAAGCCCGCGAATTTTATTTTCAATAGTTTGAGCTTCTTCTTCCCAGTTGATTTTGGTTTCGCTTTTTGCAATTTTATGGGCATATTTTACCATAGCTTCATTTTGCTTGGTGGCAAGATGATAAAAATTATTTTCAACTCTTGTTTCAAGGTTGTTAATGGTTGATAAGATTAATTCCGCACCAATTTTAGATAATTTATCGCTAAGATCTTGATAGGTTTCGTTGCCTTCTAGGGGCAAATGATAGCTATTGACAATTTCGCCACTATCAAGCTCTTTTGCCATTTTTATAACCATAACCGCAGTTTGATTATCACCGTTGATTATTGTTCTTTGCATCGGAGAGGCTCCTCGCCATCTTGGTAATTGAGAAGGATGAAGATTAAGGCATTGATATTTGGGAGACCTGATAATTTCTTCTGGTAATATTAAGCCATAAGATACAACGATTGCAATATCTGCATTTAATTTAATAAATTCTTGTTGAGATTCCTTATTATTAAGGGTTGCAGGGGTAAAAATTGGTAAATTATGATCTAAGGCAATTTGATGAATAGGTGAAAAAACTAGATTCTTGCCCCTGCCTGCTGGCTTAGGGGCTCTAGTGTAAACGGCAATTATTTGATGTTGCCTATTTTCTAATAGTTTATTTAAAGTGGGAACTGCGAATTGCGAGGTTCCCATAAAAATTAGTTTCATTTTTGTTTGATTGTTTTAATCTTTTCCGCGATTATAAAAATTAAAAACTATAATGATTAACAAGTCAATGATTGAAAATAAAGCTAATAAATTATTTAAAAAAATTCTCATCATCGCTGGTTCAGATAGTGGTGGTGGTGCTGGTATTCAAGCAGATATAAAAACTGCAACCGCCCTCAAAACCTATTCTGCAACTGTTATAACCTGCATTACTGCCCAAAATACCAAAGGAGTTTTTGCAATAGAAAAGGTTAGTAATAAAATGTTAAAATCGCAAATTGAAGCTTGTTTAAGTGATATAAGCTTTGAGGCAATAAAAATAGGTATGCTTGGTGATAGCGAAGTGATAGAAACTATATCTAATTGCTTAAATAATAATCTAGTTAGAGATGTTCCAATTATTCTTGACCCTGTAATGGTAGCAACTTCTGGCGATATATTGCTAGAAGTTTCGGCAATTGAAAAGTTGAAATCTTTATTAGTGCCAAAATCATTCTTAATTACCCCAAATATTAATGAAGCTGAATTACTCTCTGGTATAAAAATAAATAATTTAACTCAAATGAAGAATTCTGCAATTATAATTAAAAATATGGGAGTAAAAAATGTTTTAATTAAAGGCGGGCATCTTGAAAATAAAGGTAGGAAAGTGGTTAATTTGCTTTTAGATCAGTATAATAAATTTCATCTTGTTGCTAATCAAAGAATTGAAATTATTGATTCAGGAATAAAAGTAAATTTTCATGGAACTGGCTGTAGCCTTGCTACTGCAATTTCTTGCAATATTGCGAATGGTTTTGATCTTGTTGTCTCAACAAATAAAGCCAATAAATATATTTACAAAGCAATTAAAAATAATCTAAAAATTGGTGGTGGCAGTAGGGTTCTTAAACATTTTTAATAATTTATCAATTTAAAATAAAAATATTGTTTATTTAAATTTACAGGGTTGGCTAAGCCCTGTAAATTGATTATTGACAAGCGAGACATTCTTCATATTTTTCTTTTTCTTCTAATTCTGATTCGCTTGATTTTTTTTCAAAAATTTGATTAATTTCAACTTTGTTAGATACTTTATCTGCCCTTTGAATTGAAGTTGAGCGACAATAATAAAGGCTTTTCAATTTTTTTTGCCAAGCTTGAAAATGAATATCGTGAAGATATTTTTTTGAAACATTGCCAGGAACAAATATATTAAGGCTTTGAGCCTGACATATATATTCTTGCCTATCGGAAGCAAGCTCTATTATCCATCTTTGATCAATTTCTTGAGCGGTTTTAAATACCATTTTTTCATGCTCATCGAGAAAATCGAGATGCTGAACCGAGCCTTCACTGATAGTAATTGAAGACCATGTATCATCAGTATTTCTGCCTTTATTTTCAAGTAATTTAACTAAATTTTTATTTCTTACATTGAATGATCCTGTTAAGGTTTTTTGAGTAAATGAATTGGCGGCAAATGGCTCAACTCCCGGAGATGAATTATTGGCAATAATTGAAATTGATGCAGTTGGAGCAATGGCAATTTTATTGGAGAATCTTTCTTCTACCCCAACTTCTTGAGCATCTAAGCAGGCTCCTCTTTCAATTGCAAGTTTTTGTGATGCTTTATCAACTTGTTGTTTAATATTTTGGAAAATTTTCTTGTTCCAAACCTTACTCATTGCTGATTCAATAGGAACGGATTTATTTTGCAGAAATGAATGAAGGCCCATAACTCCAAGACCAATACTTCTTTCGCGAGTAGCGGAATATTTTGCTCTACTCATTGAATCTGGGGCTTTGTCAATAAAATCTTGCAAAACATTATCAAGAAATCTCATTACATCTTCAATAATTTTTGGATGGTCTTTCCATTCTTCGTAAAATTCAAGATTGAGTGAGGAAAGGCAACAAACTGCGGTTCTTTGATTATTTAGATGGTCAATTCCCGTTGGTAAAGTTATTTCGCTACATAAATTGGAAGTTTTGACATTTAAATTTAATTTTTTGTGATGTTCTGGAATAGCTTTATTTACTGAATCAATAAATAAAATATAAGGTTCTCCAGTTTCAACTCTTGCGGTTAATATTTTTATCCATAATGCTCTAGCGCTAATTTTTTCAATAACTTTATTGGTATGAGGGCTTCTTAAACCAAATTCCTCATCTTTTTCAACTGCTTTCATAAATTCGTCGGTAATTGCAATTCCGTGATGAAGATTTAAAGAACGGCGATTAGGGTCTCCACCAGTAGGCCTTCTAATGTCAATAAATTCTTCAATTTCGGGGTGATGTATTGGTAAATAAACGGCAGCACTGCCTCTTCTAAGGCTACCTTGCGATATGGCAAGGGTTTGAGAGTCCATAACCTTGATAAAAGGAACTATTCCTGAAGTTTTGCCATTGCCCCTAACAGTTTCACCGATAGATCTTAAATTGCCCCAATAGCTACCAATTCCTCCACCTCTTGATGCAAGCCAAACATTTTCATTCCATAAATTCACTATTCCTTCTAGTGAATCGTTGCATTCATTTAAAAAACAAGAAATAGGTAGACCTCTTTCAGTGCCACCATTGCTTAAAATGGGAGTTGCGGGCATAAACCACAAATCAGAAATATAATCATAGATTCTTTGGGCATGATTTTGATTATCTGCATAATGAGAAGCGACTCTAGCGAATAGCTCTTGGCAATTTTCATTAGGTAATAAGTAGCGATCTTTTAAAACAGCCTTACCAAAAACACTAAGATTATCATCTTTTTTATGATTAATATTGATTTTAAACTTGCCGACAAAGGCAGTTTTTTGATCAGATTCTGCTTTTTCTATAATTTGAGTCATTTTAAAATATATAAGTTGGTTATGCTAAATATTGTGCTATATATAAAAGATATACACTATATATTGTAAAACATAATTTATAAAAATTACTTGTCTAGTGGTTTTTATATTAATTTTTTTAAAATATTAGGTTCTTGATTTTAGTTGATTTGAGTAATTAATTTATTAATTTTTAGTCAATTTTGTTGTTTTCTAACAAATCTTCGGTTTTTTTATTGTCGCGATAATGCGATGCTAAATTTTCAATGATTCCATTGCTAAATTTAACTATTTTTTCTGAAAAAAAACTTGCTACAATATTGACATAAGAATTTATGATTGCTTTTTGTGAATGATGATGAAAGAATTTTAGTTCAAAAGCTGAAAACCTAATAATATCAAGGGCTAGATCTGGTATTTGTTCAAAGCTATTTTGATGTTTTAAAAATTTTATAATATCTTGATTTATTGGCTCTACTTGTTGATTAATAATTGTAAGAAGATTATCTATTAATTCTTCGTTAATTTTACTGCGATAAGAGCTGATATTATCTTCGCTACTTAATAAATAATTATCAATAGTTTGATTCTTTATTTCTTCGATTTCGATTAGCCCTTTATAAAACTCAAATTGATAAAAAATTTGAATTGCCATCAAGCGAGATAAATCTTTTTTTCTTAGTGCTTTATAGTTATCTTTAGTTATTTGTAGATCATTATTGAGGATGTTGCTTTCATCTTTAAATTGGTTATTTTTGGGGTTATTTTTGGGGTTATTTTTTGCTAGTGTCTGGTATTGTTTTGTGAGAGGCATTATTTTTTTAATTTAATTTGAAGCTTGATTTCGAGATTTCTCTAAAAATACAGTTTTTTAAAGAGGTTTTTTTATTTTTAATCATTTTTATCGAGTGATTGGCAAATTTACTGAAACTTTCTTAGTAAAGCTTTTTAAATGCAACTTTTTTAAAATAAAGATTTTTTTAAGTTTATTTTTAAAAAATCGCAAGCAAAATAGCTATAATATTTTCCAAATTAACATTTTAACCAAATTTTAACTAAGATAATAAGTTAAAAATAATATAAAAATATAATTCATAAAACCTAGAAATGCCTAAAAGAACAGACATAAAATCAATTTTAATTATTGGAGCTGGGCCGATTGTAATTGGTCAAGCTTGTGAGTTTGATTATTCAGGAACGCAAGCCTGCAAAGCCTTAAAAGAAGAAGGTTACCGAGTTATTTTAATCAATTCTAATCCTGCAACAATTATGACTGATCCACAGCTCGCAGATCGCACCTACATTGAGCCAATCAATCCTGATGTTGTTGAATCAATTATCGCTAAAGAGCTTCCTGATGCAATATTGCCAACTGTTGGTGGTCAAACCGCTTTAAATTGTGCAATTAATCTTGCAAAAAATGGAGTGTTAAAGAAATATAATGTTGAATTAATTGGAGCTTCAATTGAGGCAATTAACAAAGCGGAAGATCGCTCATTATTTCAAAAGGCAATGGAAAAAATTGGTCTTGAAACCCCCAAAAATGCCATTGTTAAAACAATTGAAGATGCAATGTTGGCATTGCCGAGAATTGGGCTTCCTGCAATTATTAGGCCTTCATTTACTTTAGGTGGTGCTGGTGGTGGAGTTGCTTATAGCGAAGAAGAATATCATCAAATCGTCTCTTATGGGCTCTCAATGTCGCCAAATAATGAAGTATTGATAGATGAATCAATTATTGGCTGGAAAGAATATGAAATGGAAGTGGTTAGAGATAAAAATGATAATGCTATCATTATTTGTTCAATTGAAAATATTGATCCAATGGGGGTTCACACAGGAGATTCAATCACTGTTGCTCCTGCTCTCACTTTAACTGACAAAGAATATCAAAAAATGCGAGATGCCTCAATAGCGGTGTTAAGAGAAATAGGGGTTGAAACTGGCGGTTCGAATGTACAATTTGCGGTTAACCCTAAAGATGGTCGTTTGGTGGTAATTGAGATGAATCCTAGAGTATCAAGGTCTTCTGCACTTGCTTCGAAAGCAACAGGCTTTCCAATTGCTAAGGTTGCTGCCAAATTAGCAGTTGGTTACAGCTTAGATGAAATCAAAAATGAAATCACTGGTGGTTCTACTCCTGCTTCATTTGAGCCTACAATTGACTATATAATTACAAAAATACCAAAATTTACCTTTGAAAAATTTAGAGCCACTGAAAATATTCTCTCTAGTTCAATGAAATCAGTAGGTGAGGTAATGGGAATTGGTCGATGCTTTGCTGAAAGTTTGCAAAAAGCAATTCGCTCTTTAGAAGCTAGTATGAGTGGCTTAGAAGAAATTTTTATCAATGCCGATGATAAAGAAATGAGAATAAAAATTATCAAAGAAAGGCTGAAAATTCCAACCCCTAACCGCTTCTTTTTAATTGCTCAAGCATTAAGAGAAGGCATTTCAATTACTGAAATTAATCAAATTAGCGGTTATGATATTTGGTTTATTGAGCAATTGCAAAAAATAGTTGATGTCGAAAATGGTTTAAAAAAGAACGGATTACCACAAAATTATGATGATCTATTAGTGGTTAAAAAAATAGGTTTTTCTGATCGTAGAATTGCCAAACTAACCCAAAATAGCGAGGCAGAAATTCGACTTCATCGCCATAAATTAGGGCTTCACCCTGTTTATAAAAGAATAGATTCCTGTGCTGGAGAATTTAATTCACCAACTCCTTATATGTATTCTTGTTATGAGTAATATCGCCAAACATAATTAGTGAATAACTTAATTTATTACTTAGTATTGCAAATTTTAGTTTATTTGCAATACTAATTTTTTTTCTATTGCATAAATATCTAATTAATTACCCCCTCCTTCGGCAACAAGGGGTTTCAACCCCTTGTTGCCGTAATTTAAGAAAAAATAAATAGCAACTCAATCTAAAATAACACCGCTCACTCAAGAGGAGGTTTATTTATGGAGGGTCTAGATATATAAAGAAATCATTTTTAATATCATCTTTTAGCGAATAAAAATCTTGGCATAAATATCTGCTCTTTGCAACATTGAAGATGCTCGATAGATGTTTTTATGGTTATAAAAAGAAGGTTTTTTATTAAAACCAAATGGTGAATTTAATTTTCCTTTTGAATTAAGTCGAAATAAGCCATCAAAACATGTTTTGTTAAGAAAAATAAAGATGACTGCCAATTCAGTTTCTTCGTAATAATCGCTATTATTAAATTTATCGCGGAATTGATAGAAAATCTTTTCTTTTTCTTTTATTTCTAAATCTAGGTAATTTTTTTCATAAGAACTTAATATTTTAATTAAATTTCTAAGTTATCTCTTACGGCAATATAAGTTTTTATTAGATACGGCGAGATATCATTAATAATTATTTTTTCAAATTTATACAACGAAGCGAGATGAAAAAACATTACTCCACCTCCAATAAATGGTTCGCAATAATTTTTAATAGATGCAATATTATCAGGATAAAATTCACTAATTCCCGTTATTGCAGAAGATTTCCCTCTGACCCATTTAATAAAAGGCTTTGTCATATTTAGATCTTCTATTCATCGTCAAGTCTAAGGGCGGCAAGGAAGGCGGATTGAGGAATTTCAACATTGCCAATTTCTCGCATTTTTTTCTTCCCTTTTTTCTGCTTATCGAGAAGCTTTCTTTTTCTAGTAATGTCGCCACCGTAACATTTGGCGGTAACATCTTTTCGCATTGCTGAAACTGTTTCTCTGGCAATAATCTTCCCACCAATTGCAGCTTGAATAGCAATAGCAAACATTTGTTTAGGAATTAATTCTTTTAATTTTTTACATAATGCTCTACCTCTGCCTTCTGCTCTAGTTTTGTGAACTATTATTGATAAGGCATCAACTGGCTCAGCATTAACAAGAATTGCTAATTTTACTAAATCACTTTTTTCATAACCATCCATTTGCCAATCAAAGCTAGCATAACCTCTTGAGCAAGATTTTAAGCGGTCGTAAAAATCGTAAACAATTTCATTGAGTGGCAATCTATATATTACCATTGCTCTATCGCCAACATAAGAGAGGTCTTTTTGCATTCCTCTTTTTTGGGTGCATAAATCAAGGACAGATCCAAGATATTCGTCTGGGGTCATTATGGTGGCTATAATCCAAGGTTCTTCCATAAAGTCAATATGATGCGGTTCTGGCATATCTGCTGGCGAATGTACTAACATTATTGATTTTTCTTTTTCTGCTTCGCTTAAGTTTTTTGCCTTCATTAAATGAATTCGATATATTACTGAAGGGGCGGTAGTTATAAGATCGAGGTCAAATTCTCTTTCTAATCTTTCTTGAATAATTTCAAGATGTAGTAATCCTAAAAAACCACAACGAAAGCCATAACCTAGGGCAGAAGAAACTTCTGGTTCAAATTCAAAGCTTGCATCGTTAAGGTGAAGCTTTCCTAATGCATCACGAAATTTCTCAAAATCAGATGCGTCAATTGGATAAATTCCGCAGAATACTACGGGTTTATTTTGTTTAAAGCCAGCAAAAGGAATGGCATTTTCATTGCTGTTTAGAACAATCGTATCGCCAACTCTACAATCGGCAACTTGTTTAATTTGGGCATTAATAAAACCAACTTCTCCAGCTTTTAATTCTTCACAAAATATTTTTTTAGGAGTAAAAAACCCTACCGAATCAACTTGATAAACTGAATTAGTGGCAAGCATTTTAATTTTTTGTCCCTTTTTTAGTGATCCGTCAATAATTCTTGCCAATACTATTACTCCTAGATAGGGGTCGTACCAACTATCAATTAAAAGGGCTTTAAATTCACCTTCTGGATTTCCTTTGGGGCAGGGTAGTTTTTTAACTATATTTTCTAATACTTGCTTGATGCCAACTCCTGTTTTTGCTGAAACTAGAACTGCATCGCTAGTGTCAATTCCAATTACATCTTCAATTTGTTTTTTTACTTTATCGGGGTCAGAGGCGGGAAGGTCGATTTTATTGAGTACAGGAAATATTTCATGGTTATTCTCAATTGCTTGATAGACATTGGCAAGAGTTTGTGCCTCAACTCCTTGTGTTGAGTCTACTACTAAAATTGAGCCTTCGCAGGCCGCCAAACAACGACTTACTTCATAGGCAAAATCAACATGCCCAGGAGTATCCATTAAATTTAGCATATATAAATTGCCGTCTTCTGCTCTATATTGAAGCCTAACAGTTTGTGCTTTAATCGTGATTCCTCTTTCTTTTTCAATGTCCATTGAATCAAGAATTTGATTGGTCATATCTCTTTCTTCAACTGCTCCACATTCTTGTATTAAGCGATCAGATAAGGTTGATTTGCCGTGATCAATGTGAGCAACAATAGAAAAGTTGCGAATATGGTTAATTATTTTTGTCATAATTTAAACTATAATTTAATGTATTTAAAAGCTGTTGTTAATTAAATAGGTCTTACTCTGCCTATGTTACCAAATAGATCTTTTAACCAATTACCTTCGTTAATTTTTTTAATTTCAGTTGTTATTTTTATTGGTTTAAAACTCTTATTATTTTTATTTTCAAAATCTTGAATATTACTAATAAAGCCTTCTTGATTAAAATCAATTGCTAAGATTTTTTGATTAATAATTTTTGGTTTCAAGAAAAGATAATTTTTTGTTGTAAAGCTGTAATAAAACCAACTTTCTTTTTCTTCATAATTATAAGCAAAGCTTGGTAATCCCATCTCCATAATGGTTTTTTCTTTATTGCTAATTTCAGTTTGTAGAGTTTTGTAGTTTGATAGATCAAAATTATAGCCTCTATTTTCAATTTTTGCACAACAATTAAGGCAGATTAAAATTAATAAAAATAATTTGCTAAAATTAATTGTTAATTTGTTTTTTTGATATAAATTTATGAAAAAATACATTTTGTTTAATTTTTTATTGATTTACTGAAGAATAAGTTTTATTTTACTTAATCTTTGTTTTTTGCAAATAGTTTTTACAACATTTAATAATAATATAAATAAAAAGAGGCTTAAAAATGGCTGTTCCTAAAAGAAAAAAATCGAAATCAAGAAGAAATATGAGAAGAGGCAGTAATGGCTCTTACTCTTTCAATATTCCAAATATTGTAGTTGATAAAGAAACTGGTGAATATCGCTTATCTCATCATATTTCATCAGATGGCACTTATAATGGCAAAAAAATCATTGCCGATAAGCCTGAAAAATTAAATAATCAAGAAGTTGCTTAATTGCAATTTTTTAAATATTAAGAAATAACCTAATTTCTGGTGTTAAATAAAGTAGTTGTTGCTCTTGACTGTATGGGCGGTGACCGTGCACCGCAAATTGTTATTGAGGGGGCAGAACAAATCGCATCTGCAATAGCTCGTAGTGAGTTCTTGTTATTTGGTGATGCTACAAAAATTAATCCAATAGTTTTTCGTTGCCCCAATTTAAAAGCAAGAAGCAAGATAATTCACACTGATGAATTTATTTCTGCTGACGAAAAGCCTTCTGTTGCTCTTCGTAGAGGCTCAAATTCAAGCATGAGGTTAGCAATTGATGCAGTGAAAAATCAAGAAGCATCAGTCGCGGTTTCCGCAGGAAATACTGGAGCATTAATGGCGATGTCAAAAGTTTTTTTAAGACCTTTGCCAGCAATTGATAGACCAGCTATTGTAACTTCAATTCCTAATCAACAAAATCGTAGTACCGTTCTTCTTGATATGGGTGCAAATATTGATTGTTCAGCAGAGGTTTTATATCAATTTGCGATTATGGGTTATGCTTTTGCAAGAGTAGTTCATAAAATTCCTAATCCTAAAATAGGCATTCTCAATGTTGGTTCGGAAGAGATGAAGGGTAATGATCGAGTTAGGGAAGTTCTTCAAATGTTAAAAGAAAGCCATCTTAAAGATAGTGTTTACGGATATGTTGAAGGTGATGATATAACTAAAGGAACTGTTGATATTGTTGTAACTGATGGGTTTTCAGGAAATATAGCGTTAAAAGCAATTGAAGGAACTGCGAAAATGATATCTGGATTCATAAAACAAGGTTTTATGAATTCTACCATTGCAAAGATAGGTTATTTATTTTCTGGCTATTCAATTAAAGAGGCAACTAAAATTATGGACCCTAGAATGCATAATGGGGCAATGTTGATAGGTTTGAATGGTGTTGTTGTAAAAAGCCACGGTAGTACCGATGCAATTGGTTTTGCTAATGCAATTAAAGTTGCGATATCTTTGGTCGATAATCAAATTAATCAAAAAATAACCGAAGAATTAATTGATTTTCCTAAATCCGATAAAGATAATAACGAACAAAGTGCAATTTAATTTATGAATTTAATAAAAAGTAAAGTAATATCTAGTGGCTCTTTTCTGCCAGAAAAAATTATTACTAATTACGATTTAGAAAAATCTATTGACACCACTCATCAATGGATTATTGAAAGAACAGGAATAGAGCAAAGACATATTGCTTCAGAAAATCAACTAACATCGGATCTTGCTTCTAAAGCTGCAATCAACGCTATTCAATATGTTGATTTTAATCCTGCGAATATTGAAATGATAATTGTCGCAACCACCACTCCAGACCTTACCTTTCCTGCGACTGCAACTATTGTTCAAGAAAAAATTAAAGCAATTAATGCATTTGCTTTTGATATTCAGGCGGTTTGTTCTGGTTTCGTTTATGCTTTATCAATTGCTGATAATTTTATAAAAACAGGTCAAGTTAAGAATGCTTTGGTTATAGGCTCTGAAACTCTTTCAAGAATTGTTGATTGGAAAGATAGAAATAGTTGTGTTTTGTTTGGCGATGGTGCGGGAGCATTATTGTTAGAAGCAAATCGAACTGGTGATGGTTCTGGAATTATTGCTACTAATCTAAATTCCGATGGTAGATTAAATGATATTTTAAAAACTAGCGGTGGTGCATCAAAAAATCAGCAAACTGGTTTTATTGAAATGGCGGGTAAGGAGGTTTTTAAGCATGCGGTTGAGAAAATGTCAAAATCAGTATTTTCAGTTCTTGAGCAAGTAAATCTAAAAACTTCAGACATTGATTTATTAATACCTCATCAGGCAAATATTCGCATTCTCAATGCAGTAATGCAGAAGTTAAATTTAACTGAAGATAAAGTAATTGTTACCTTATCTAAGCATGCCAATACCTCTGCCGCCTCAATCCCTTTGGCATTTGATTTTGCTAATCGCAACAAAAAAATAAAAAATGGTGATTTAATAGTGTTAGAAGCATTGGGTGGTGGTTTAACTTGGGGTTCAACATTACTAAAATGGTAATCTTGTAATTTATTTATAATTAATATAAAGAATGTAATTATGATGAATATAGAGTTACAAAATTATCGTCGTATAGTAATAAAAATTGGCTCCTCAATATTAATTGCAGAAAATAAATTTCGTTTAGATTGGTTAGAAGCTTTTGCAGAAGATGTTTCTCAATTAATTAATAATGATATAGAAGTAATAATTGTAACTTCTGGTGCTGTCGCTCTAGGAAAAAGCAATTTGATTAATGTTAATGATCGAGATAATGCCAAACTCTCACTTCCTCAAAAACAAGCTTCTGCGGCTATTGGACAGATTAAATTGATGAGTTATTATCATGATATTTTTGCTAAAAGAAATCTTGCTGTTGCTCAGATACTTCTTACAGCTAATGATTGCAATTCAAGACAAAGCTACAATAATGCCTCTAATACCATTGAAACATTGCTTAAAAATTCAATTATTCCAATTATTAATGAGAATGATTCAGTGGCAATTGCAGAAATAAAAATCGGTGATAATGATCGTCTTGCTTCAAGGGTTTCCCAAATGGCGGAAGCTAATTTATTGATATTATTTTCAGATATTGATGGTCTTTATAATAAAAATCCAAAAAAATATAAAGATGCTAAATTATTGAAGATTATTGAAAATATTGATAATATAATTGAAGAAATGGCAGAAGGTAGCGATTCAGCAGTTGGAACTGGTGGAATGAAAACCAAAATTGATGCTGCTAAAATGGCAAATGCTAGCGGTTGTGATGTTATTATAAGCGATGGCACGATTAATCATTCTTTATCTAGTTTATTTTTTAAAAATTCAGGCGATAAGAATTTTACTATATTTAAGGCAAAAAATAATAAAAATAAAACCGTTGCTAAAAAAAATAAATCTAAAAAAATAAGTAAAACTAAAAAGAATTGGCTGTCAGGAGTTATTAATGCTAAGGGCGGGGTCATAGTAAATGACTGTGCTCATCAAGCATTAATTACAAAAAAAAATAGCCTTCTTCCTGTTGGAGTTGTTGCTGTTGATGGTAATTTTGATGTAGGTGATGTTATATTTATTAAAGATAAAAATAATCACCATATTGGCAATGGTATTGCAAATTATAATTCTTCAGATTTGTTAAAAGTTTTGGAGAAAAAAACTGCTCAAGTTAAAGAAATATTAGGTGAAGATGTGAAGGTTGAAGTGGTTAATCTTGAATATTTAATTATTTTTTAATCAATTTTTTTGCTAAATGTTAAAACAAGTATCGGTTACTGCTATTGGTAATGCAATTATAGACATTATTGTTAAGGTTGACGATAATTTTTTGAACGATAATTCTCTTGATAAGGGCTCAATGAAGCTAATTGATTCCGAAACTTCGCAAAATATTATTCAAAAAATAGATTTATCTAATGTGTTACAGATTGCAGGAGGTTCTGCTTGCAATAGTATGGCAATATTATCGCAATTAAAAGTTAATAGTAAATTTATTGGTAATGTTGCTAATGATGAATTTGGTTTACAGTTCAGTAGTTCAATCGCTAATTTAGGTTGTCAATTTTTTAATATTCAAGATAATAGTCAGCCCACTGCCCACTCAATTATTTTAGTCAGTAAAGAAGATGGAGAGAGAACAATGTTAACTTATCTCGGTGCATCTTCTAAAATTGCCAATTTAAAAATTAATGATAATTTTTTTCAAGATTCTGCTTATTTTTATATTGAAGGATATCTATGGGATACTGAAACTTCAATTAATGCCATCAAATCGTCAATTAATAAAGCAAAATATTCTCGAAATAAAATTATATTCTCTTTATCTGATTCATTTTGTGTTGATAGACATCGTCAAGATTTTCTCGATCTAATTAATAAAGATATAGATATTTTGTTTGCTAATCAGTTTGAAATTACTTCTTTATTGCAAATAGAAGAATTTAAAACTGAATTAATTGCTAAATTTTGTTCTAAGTTTTTTGATAAAATTTTTATAATTACTCTTGCAGGTGAGGGGGCGATGGTATTTCATGAAAATAAATATTTTAAAATTTCTTCGCAAAAAATTATCAATCCTGTTGATAGTACTGGTGCTGGAGATTCATTCTGTGCAGGTTTTATTTATGGTTTAATTAAGGGTTTTAATCTCGAAGATTCAGCAAAATTTGGTAATTTTATAGCAGGAAAAATTATCAATAAAATTGGAGCTAGATTTACTAATGAAGAAATTCAAGAGCTAGTTTCATATTTACAATATATTAAAAAGTAAATCCGTTTTTAATCTAAAATCTATAAGATTTTGCTTCAGCATTTAGAGAGAGTAATTGTCTAGCAATTTCAAGGCTTTTTATTTGCGAGAGGAAATATTCCTGTTCGAATAGTAAAATTTGGTAAGTTGTTGTTCTGCCTTGCTCTAACAAAGATCTTTCATTCTCAATTTTCAATTTTTGGGCATTTTCAATTTTTTGGGAGATTTGTAAACTTTTTTGTAAATTATTAAAATTTCTAATAATATCTTGCCAATCTTTTTCTTCGCTAAATGAGCGGTAGAGATATAAATTTTTTGCAGAACTAATTGATTTATTTGCTCCTTCCTTAATATTATTAGTACTATAAAAATTAACTGGCATTGAAAATTTAACCGCTACCGAAGCTTCTGCTCCACGATTAATAAATGAGCTGTCTAAAGCATTTCTGGTGCCAGCCTGCAAACCTTTGAGTGCATAATATCCATCAAGGCTAAGATTTGGTTTTGAATTTTCTGCTTCAATTTTATTGTTGGCGATTGCAAGTTTCATTTGTGTTTCTGCTACCTTGGTATCTGGTCTATTTCCTTGTTTTTGAAGGGGTAGAATAAGTTTTTGAATTTCTTTATAGTCAATCTCTTCTAGAGTGTCTATTTTTTGATTCTCAACTATATATCTCGCTTTGTTGAATTGATTTATCCAATATTCTTCGCTATTTTTTGCCTGCTCTAATTCTAGTGATGTTTGCTCAACAGATGCTTTTGCTTGCAGTATATCACTTTTTTCTGCTAAATTCATTGCCAATTTTCTGTTGACATAATTAAAAATTGCTTGCGATCTTTTGAGATTATTTTGTTGTATATTAAGAATTTTACGGGCAATTACAAGATTCCAGTAGGTTTTTTCTGCTTCAATGTTATTTTTATTAATTAAATCTTGATTATTTAATCTACTGGTTTCTTGATTATAAATTATAGCATCTCTGTTTGACTTTGTTGATTTTCCAAGAAAATTTTGCCATAAAGGTATTGATAATTCTGCAATTGGATTGGTTTGTGCATTTGATGATGCTAGAGAAGGGTTTGGAAACATTGAGGTATTGAAGTCTTTGTAATTAATTTTATTAAGAGAATAATATAATTTACTGTTGATTCCTAGGTTGTTTGTTTGAGAAACACCAACTTGATAATTTTGATAGTAGTATTGGCTGTAGCGAAAAATTTGTGCTGCTTGATTTTGTTGATAAAAACCACTTTTTGCAGAGCTAAAGATATTGAAACCAGTAATTAATTTTGACTTGTTTTTTAATAATTCTGATGCCTCTTCTTGTTGGTTATAAGATATTACTGCTGGATTGTTGCTGTTGATTTGTTGCAAATATTCTTCTAAAGATATCTTTTTTCCTATATTAGCTTCTTGAAGGTTGTTTTTTGCATGTTCTTTTGCAATCGATTTTTCATTTTGATGATTTTTTTGTTTATTTTTAATATTTTTTGCTTCTAGAGATTTTATATTAAAATAGCCAAGTAAAATTAATGTTAATGATATTCTAAGCAAAATTTTTTGTAAAAATCTAGTAAAAATTTTATTTATTTTTTTCATTTTTGTTTTTAATTTAAAACAGATATTTTTGAGAAATATTCATCAATAGCTTCGCTAAGACTATTGATAATTTTCTCTTTATATTCTTTTTGATTGAGTAATTCTTCTTCTTTTTGATTTGATACATAACCTAATTCTACAAGAACTGAAGCCATATCTGGAGCTGTTAGAACTGCAAAACCAGCAAAGCGATGAGTATTTTGTATAGTTAAAATTTTATTTTTCTTAGCTATTCTGATTGCTAAATTAGCAAATTGCGAAGATTGATTCATGCTATTTCTTTGGGACATTGCAATAAGAGTTTTTATTATATCATTGCTTGCTCCAGAGAAGTTTATTCCTGAAATTATGTCGGCACGATTTTCTTTTTGAGCTAGCAATTCAGCCTGCTTATCTGATGATTTTTCTGATAAAGTATAAATTGATAATCCTGAAATATCTGGGTTATCGACCCAATTAATATGCATTGAGATGAATATATCAGCTTTAGCTTTTCTTGCAATTTCAACTCTTTTTTTAAGAGGAATAAAGTAATCTTTATCTCGAGTTAATAATACTTTGTAGGAAGAATTTTTTTCAAGAATATCTTTTAATGCTAAGGCATAAGCAAGAGTAAGGTCTTTTTCTTGAGTTTGTTTAAAGTTTCCTATTGTTCCGGGGTCTTTTCCACCGTGACCAGCATCAATTACAATTAAAAATTTTTTGTTATTTTTGTGATGTTTGTTGTTAAGGCTACTATCTTTTAATTGTTGCAATATTTCCTTGGTGGTTAATATTTGCGGTTTATCAATTTTATTTTGAATTGATTGTTTTTGCATTAAATCATCTAATTCGTTTTTGTTATTTTTATCATCTGTGATTTTTTTATCTTCAGTGGTGATTATTTCATTTTTTTGATTATCGTTATTTGCAGATTCAAATTCGATAATAATTTTTTGCAGATTTTGATTATTAAAATCTTTAAAAGATTTTTTACGAATTTGAATATTATTTTGCAGTTCAAAAACCAATCTTAATGAGCCATCTATTTCGCTAAAACGATATTGTTTTATATATTCTGGAATAGCAGGTTGGTAGTTTTTATCTTTTAATTCAATGTTTTTTAAATCAATTACTAGGCGAGACGGATTATCGAGATTAAATATTTTAAAGTTCTTTTGGTTATCCTGTAATTTTGTATCATAATTAGATAATGCTATTTCAAGGCTTTGATATGTTGTCTTGCTATTAATTGAGAATTCTTCATCATTAAAAAATATGCTATCGAGAAATGCTTTTTTATTTTCATTTTTTATTGCGATGTTTTTATTTGTTGCATCTGCATTTTGTATGAATTCAATTTTTTTAAGAGAATTATTTTCTTGGGCTTCTGTTTCTTTAGTTTGTTTTTTAGTGTTATTTTTAAGATCTTTTGAAATTGGTTGCAATGTTGTAGTTTTATTTTGTTTTCTTTTTGATTCTTTGTCAGCATTTTTGTTGTTATTTTCTTTAATCAATTTATTGGATTTTTTATCTTCTTTTTCTAATGATTGATTAGAGTTGGTTGACTTTTTGCTTTTTAATTTTTTGCCGTTGGCTGGATTTGTTTTAGAGTTTTGGTGTTTTTTTAAGTTCTTTGTACCGTTATTTTTTTTATTTGTTTTAATAATTTTTTTTTTTGATATTTGTTTATCTGTCTTCTGAGAGTTTTCAGAATTTTTTGTTTGATTGGCGAATCCTATTTTTGGAAATGATATAGTAGTCAAGATGGTTAACAAAATAAAAAGCTTTAACCCTTTTGTTATTTTGTTGACTAATTTTATAAAAAATATTTTATTATTTTGATTGTTAATATTTTGCACTATTTTAAAATTTTATTCAATGAAATTTACCGCCAGAATTTCATAATTTGTTATTCCTCCTGGAGTTTTTATTTCTATTTCTTCTCCGATCTCTTTTCCAATCATTGCTCTTGCAACTGGTGAGGTGTTTGAAATTAATCCTTTATCCAAATCTGCTTCAAAATCACTCACTATTTTATAACTTGTAATTTTACCATTATCAAGATTTTCAATTTTTACAGTTGCTCCAAATAAAACTTTATTTCCAAATAGTTTTGATATGTCAATTATTTCTGCTCTTAAATATTTATCTTCAAGATCTGCTATTTGAGCCTCGATAAAGGCTTGTTTTTCTCTTGAAGCATGGTAATCGGCATTTTCTCTTAAATCTCCTATTTCCCTAGCTGCAGCAATTTGACTGATTACTTTTGGTCTTTCGATTATTTTAAGATTTTCAATCAATTCTTTAAGTTTTGTATAGCCTGATTTTGTAATTTGAAATTTGTCCATAAATCTTGTAGTTTGATAATAAGTTAATAACGATAGTCGTTGTTTTTAAAAGGTCCTTCGATATTTATTCCAATGTAATCAGCCTGCTTTTCACTAAGTTTTGTTAGTTTAGCATTAAGTTTCTCTAAATGTAGAAGTGCAACTTTTTCATCTAAAGATTTTGGTAAAGTATAGACTTTATTTTGATATTTTTTGTGATTCTGCCATAATTCTATTTGTGCCATAACTTGATTAGTAAAGCTGGTTGACATTACAAAGGCGCTATGTCCGGTGGCACAGCCAAGATTCAGTAATCTACCTTCAGCAAGAAGAATAATTCTTTTTTGATTTGGTAAGGTAATTTGATCAACTTGTGGTTTTATATTAGTCCATTGATAATTTTTTAGTGCTTCAACTTGAATTTCATTGTCAAAATGACCAATATTGCCAATAATTGCACAATCCTTCATTCTTCTTATGTGCTCAATGGTTATTATATCAACATTCCCAGTAGCGGTGATGAATATATCGGCATTCTCAACAAAATCTTCAATAGGAGCAACTTGAAATCCTGCCATGGATGCTTGAAGAGCGCAGATTGGATCTATTTCGCTAACTACCACTCTTGCTCCTTGAGATTTGAAAGCTTCCGCACAACCTTTGCCAACATTTCCATATCCAGCAACCACCACCATTTTACCTGCTATCATGATATCAGTGGCTCTTTTAATTCCGTCAATTACACTCTCTTTGCAACCGTAAAGATTGTCAAATTTTGATTTAGTCACAGAGTCATTAACATTTATTGCTGGAACTTTAAGTGATCCCTGTTGTTCCATTTGCTGTAATCTAGCAACTCCAGTTGTAGTTTCTTCTGATAAACCTTTAATTTCTCTTAGTAGTTCTGGATATTCATCATGAATTATTCTTGTTAAATCTCCACCATCATCAAGAATTAAATTTGGCCTCCAACCTTCTTTGCCGTTAATTGTTTGCTTAATGCACCAAATGTAATCTTCTTCGCTTTCTCCCTTCCAAGCAAATACAGGAATGTTTTTGCTTGCTATTGCTGATGCGGCTTGATCTACGGTAGAAAATATATTACAAGAACTCCACCTTACTTCTGCTCCAAGATGTATTAGAGTTTCAATTAATACTGCTGTTTCAATTGTCATATGGAGACAACCTGCAATTCTTGCTCCAGATAACGGTTTTATGTTGCCATATTCTCTTCTTAGAGACATTAAGCCCGGCATTTCATTTTCAGCAAGAGATATTTCTTTGAGTCCTAAATCAGCTAGTGTTATATCTTTAACTTTGTAATCTGTGAATTTCATATTTTTATATTTTGATGATTAAGAATATTAGTAATGTAAAGGTAAAAATATAACCAAGAGAATATTTATAATTAATATTTTTTTCCTTGTTTTTTGTATAGAATTTTTTAAATATAATTCTAATAAATTGCAAGGAAAATATTGCAATTATTGAGATTGCAAAATACAAAGCGAAACTTACTAATGGTAATATTAGCGAGGCAATTAGAATTAGCTTTATATAATCAAAAAATTGTTGTTTACTGAGGTTAATTTTTGTAAAAATAGTGGTAATTTTTTCATGTTTTTTATCAATTTCAACTTTTATAATTTTCCACAAGATTGAAATTAGAATTATTGCAAAGGCAATATTAAAGATGATATTGTTAATTGATTGATCTTGAATTGTTCTTATTGCAACGGCAATGGTTGACATTAGACAAAGTATTTGAAAAGGAAATATTTGATGAGAATAGTCGGTTGCGGTGATTATAACTAGGCAAGTAATAAAAATTGCATTTAATATAAAGGTTTCATTGAATCCAAAGACGAGATAAGATAATATAAAGCCTATAACTGTAGATAATTCAACAAATAAATGTATTCTTGGAATTTTAATATTGCAATTTCTACATTTTCCAAAGGTGATTAACCAATTTATAAGTGGAATTAAATCTCTAGTTTTGATAATAGAAGAGCATTTTGGGCAACGAGATTTAGGGCCAAAATATCTACCAAATACAGATTCATTTAATGGTAGACGATATGCAAACAATGTTGCATAAGAGCCAAATATAGCTCCAAAAACTGTTACTAAAATTAATTCAAGCATTTTTTAAATTTTTTTTTAAGAATCGGTGTTTACCCCAAGTTGTTCGTCAAATTTCTTTTGTTCCTGCAATTTAACTATGCTTGCAACTTTTACGGGAATATCTTTATTGAGTTTATTGAATGCCATATCTAATAAATTTTTTGTAAAATTATCTCTTTTGCTTTGGCTTTCACAACCCATTACTATTGAAAATATTTGCTTATCTCCCCTTTTTGCTGATGCAACGAGGTTGAATCCAGAAGCATTAGTGAATCCGGTTTTCATGCCTTCCGCACCTTTATAATCAAGCAAAACATGGTTATGAGAGTAGTATCTTTTTTTATTATAGCTAAAGCTTTTACTAGCAAATACCGGATAATAGTGAGGAAACTTTGTTTTTATGGCATAAGCAAGTCTTGCTAGGTCAAGTGCTGTAGTATATTGATCTTCTTGATGTAAACCGCTTGCATTTCTAAAATTAGTATTTTTCATTCCTAAATTCTTAGCTGTTCTATTCATTAATCGAACAAAGCTCCACTCATTTCCAGATATTGATTCGCCTAAAGTTACTGCTGCTTCATTAAAAGATTTTACTACAACTGCTCTTATTGCTTGTTCAACTGTTATTTTTTGGCCCTTTTTTAAATGTAAGCTATTGCCATTATTAACTTTTGCTATTTCCGCTCCATATGGCGATACTTTTAAAGATTGACTTAATGATAGTTCTTTTTTATCTAATGCTTCAAATGTTAGATATAGAGTCATTAATTTTACTAAAGATGCAGGATATGTTATTTTATCTGCATCTTTCTCAAAAATTATATTACCATTATTTGCATTATAAACTAGAGCGACATAATCTTTACCGCATTCATTTGATGCTATCGCACTGTCAATTAATGGATTGAGCGAAATAAGAATTAAAAGTAGTATTTTTTTAACATAATTTTTCACAAAATTACTTAACATTTTATTAATAAATTTATTTTTTTTATATTTTGTTTAATTGGTAATTTTATATCAATAACTAAAAGTTATTTTCAAAAAAGATTAACAAAAAAAGAACGGCAGGAGCGACTAATATCATTCCATCAAGTCTGTCAAGTACTCCGCCATGACCAGGTATTATGTTTCCTGAATCTTTTACTCCAAAAGTTCTTTTAATTTTTGATTCTATCAAATCACTAACCTGTTCAATAATCGACAAAATTATACTAATTGCAATAAAAAAAGTAATACTGCCTTTAAATAATACAGATGCACTTATGACTCCAATTGTTGCACTAGTTATCAGACCGCCAATCGCACCAGACCAAGTTTTGTTAGGGCTGATATGGGGTGCAATTTTTGGACCACCAAATGATTTTCCAATAAAGAATGCCATAATATCAGTTGACCAAATAATTGCAAACATCCATAGTAATATTTGAGCTCCATTTTGCTCTCCATTTAGCAATCTAATTTTTATTACTGAGTAAATAGGAATTAAAATATAAAAAACTCCAATTATTTGCCACTTTTTATATTCTTCAGCTGGCTTTATAATTTCTTGCCATTCCATAGTCATTAATATTGTAATAGCAAGGGCTATTGCTATAAATAAGTTTATTGAAAAGAATATTGCATATATTGCAAATGGAATAAGAATCAAAGAGCTGATAATTCTTTTTCTAAGATTTTCCCCACTATTATTGATTTTAATATATTTGATTAAAAATTTTAATATTGTTTTAATTGTTATAAATATGAACTTTGTGATATTTAGTAGTTTTTTATCTTTTTCCATAGGTTCTTTTTCTTTTATTAAAATTAATAATAGCTTTTTTTAACTCACGATTTTTAAAATCTGGCCATAATGTTTCAGTAAAATATAGTTCACTATAAGCAATTTGCCATAATAAAAAATTACTGATTCTCATATCTCCTCCTGTTCTTATTAAAAGATCTGGATCTGGAATTTCAGGTTGATATAAATATTTTTTAAAACTATCTTCATCAATATCCTTTATATCAATTTCTTTTGCTAAAACTTTTTTTGCAATTTTAATTAATCCTTCTTTTATTTCCTCTCTTCCTCCATAGCTAAAAGCAATATTGAGAACAATTTTTTGGTTGTTGCTAGTAAGATTCTCGATTGATTTTATTTTGTCAATTAAGGATTCTTCTAGGTTTTCAAGCCTTCCGGAAACTAAAATCTTTACTCCAGCTTGATTTAGTTTTTCAATCTTATAATCAAGATAGAATTTTAATAAGTCAAGTAAATAAGAAACCTCATTTTGCGGTCTTTGCCAATTTTCTGACGAAAAAGCATATAAAGTTAAATATTTTATCCCCATATTAAGACATTGATTAGTTATTAGTTCGATATTTTCGCAACCAAAATTATGTCCATCTTTTAATTCTAAATTATTATTTTTTGCCCATCTAGCATTTCCATCCATAATTATGGCTAAATGTTTAGGAATTTTTAGATTTGTTTCTAAACTGCCACCATCATAATTTTTGATAATTTTTTGCAGATATTTTGATATAAGTTCACTAAATTTTTTATTGAAAAAATATTTAGTAAGTATTTTAATCATTTAACTATTGAGAATTTAGGGATTTATAAAAATATATTGCTATATTTTCATTAAATCTTTTTCTTTATTTGCAACAATTTCGTCGAATTTTTTAACAAATTCATCGGTAATTTTTTGTATTGCATCATTAACGGAATGAATTTGATCTTTTGAAGCTCCTAGCTCTTTTTCTCTTCTTTTAAATTCATCAATAATATCCCTTCTGATATTTCGAACTGCAACTTTTTTATCTTCGCCATATTTTTTAGCTAATTTAGATAATTCTTTCCTTCTTTCTTCGCTAAGTTTTGGGATGTTAATTCTGATTAGGGTGCCATCAACCATTGGGTTTATGCCAAGATTGGAATTTTGAATTGCTTTTTCTACGGCTTTAACATTGCTTTTATCCCATAATTGAATTGAAAGAGTGCTGGAATCTAGTACTGAAACATTCGCTAGTTGAGAAAGTGGCATCATATCTCCATAAACTTCGGCTCTTATTGGGTCAAGAAGAGTTGGGTTTGCTCTTCCGGTTGAAATGCTGTCCATATCTCTCTTGAGAGAATTGCAGGTTTCTTCCATTTTTTTTCTTGCTTTATCGGTAAATTCGTTAATCATGTTTGTTTTTATATTTGATGGTCTTTAATTAAAATTTCTGCAATTTGAACAGCATTTAATGCGGCTCCTTTTCTTAGATTATCAGAAACTATCCACATTGAGAGTCCATTTTTTATTGATTTATCCTCTCTGATTCTAGAAACAAAAACTTCATCTTTTGTTGAACATTCTGCTGGAGTTGCAAAATGCATAGATTCTGGATTGTCAATTACTAGAACACCATTGCAATTTTCAAGTAGTTCGCGAGCTTTCTTTGCTGAAATTGGATTGTTAAACTCAACATTTACTGATTCTGAATGGCAATTGAAAACTGGAACTCTAACACAAGTTGCTTCAACTTCAATTTTTGGATCAAGAATTTTTTTCGTTTCAACCTTCATTTTCCACTCTTCTTTTGTATAACCATCGCTCATAAAACTATCAATTTGCGGTATGACATTAAACGATATTCTTTTGCTAAATTTTTTAGGGCTTTCAATTGAATTTTCATATATTCTTTTTGTGGAGTTAAATAGTTCATCCATTGCTTCTTTTCCAGCTCCAGAGGTTGCTTGATAAGTTGAAACTACAATTCTTTTGATTCCAGCATAATCATGAAGTGGTTTTAGAGCTACTAGCATTTGAATAGTAGAGCAATTTGGGTTGGCGATGATTCTTCTTTTTTTATATTGAGAAATTGCTTCTGGATTTACTTCAGGAATAATTAAAGGGATATCTTCTTCCATTCTAAAATGAGATGTATTATCAATGACTATACAACCTTGACTAGCTGCTTTTGGAGCATATATTGCTGAAACTTTTCCACCGGGGGAAAATAGTGCAATTGATGTTTCTGTGAAATCAAAATTATCAAGAACTTGAACCTCGAGATCTTGATTGCCAAATGAAACTTTTTTACCAATTGAATTAGCGGATGCTAAAGCAATCACTTCGCTAGCCGGGAATTCTCTTTCAGCAAGTATATTTAATATTTCTCTGCCAACATTGCCAGTTGCTCCAACAACTGCAATTTTTCTGTTGTTTTTCATAGTTATTTGTTTTTAATTTTGATTTATAAATAAATTTTATTTATTTGATTTTGTTTTATTAATATTAATTTTCAAACATTTTTATTTAAAAGTAAAGAATCCGCCACTATACCCACTGCTCCATAATAAATTATTGGTTAAAGTGCTTGAGCCATCTGTTCCATATTTAAAAGGTGAAAAAACATCATTAATATTGTAATAATTCATTTTCCACATTTGTTTATTTGACATTAAGCCACCAAAGCTCTTAATGCTTGATGGATTATGAGTTGGATCATATCCATGGCTTTCATATGGGTGAATAGTATCAACTCCCGAGCCTCTGATTCCTGATGCTCCTACTGCATTCATAAAACACCATCCATAGCCACGATTATGTCCGAAATTATATTCTGGATCATCTATCATTTTAGGGTTAAATTTATAGCTATAGCGATTGCGATAAAGAATCGTTCCTCTTGAATATAAAGCTGTAGAACAGCCATCTTTATAGCCGGCTTGAAATTTAGGGGTACCATCTGGTACTTTAAAATTAGTAAAAGCAAAATATGGTGTGGTGGCATTTTTTATCCAAGCACAAGAAGATATAAATTGTGTTGCTATAATAAAAGGAAGTATTTTAATCAATATTTTCATTATCTATTTTGTTGATTTGTTTGATTTTTATTCGGTAAATTTTGATTTTCATTAATGGTAATTAAAAGAGAAGATTTTTCTGAAGAATTATCTAAATTTTCAGTTCTAATTGAAAAATCAATCCCTTGTTTTTTTAGATCGGATATTGTTTCGCTAATAATATTAACCATATCGAACAATCCTTGATTAATTGAGGGTTCTTGGTTTTTTACCAAATCTTCTTGCTTTTTTAAATTTGTAAAAATCTCATCTTTTTTATTTATTTTTTCTAATTCCGCCATTAATTCTTTAAATTGCTTTTGTTCTAGCTCTTTTATTTGGCTATCCAGAAGTTTTTGCTGTTGTATTTCTTGAAGCTTTATTAGCATTTTTATTTCATTCTCTTTTTTGTGTTCTAGTTTAGAATTTGTTGCCATTTCTCCTGCAACACCTAGAGATTCTAGTTTTAAAGCTATCGCTTTTATTGCTTCTCTTGAAGAGTCAATATTAATTTTTGTAGTTTTTGTTTCTAACATTAAATTAAAAAGTAATTTTTTTTGGTTTTATATAGCTAGGCACAATGTTTTCTAGCATTGCTAAATTTATATTAAAAATATTTACAAAATCTTGATTGGTGGCTATATTATCATATTTTAATATTTTTACTTGATCGTAAGTAAGGATATTTTTGGTAAAAAATTCTAAAAGCCAAGCCAATAAGAATGCTGTTCTAAAATTAATATTAATAAAATATATTTTTTTGTTAAGATATTTTGCGGTGATTGTCATTAACTGTTTAAAATCATAAATTTTTGGACCGCTAATTTCAAATATTTTGCCATTTATTTTATTTTTAATATCTTCGCAATTAATTGATTTTGTAATAATTTTAATTAAATCTTCTACAAAAATTGGCTGAAATTTTGTTTTGCCGTGATTTATAATTGGTGCAATTGGTGCTTTTCTAAAATCATTAGCAAAACGGTTAAAGAAATTATCATTTTGACCAAATATTATTGATGGTCTTAGAATTGTCGCATCAGGAAATTGCGATAAAACTGCTGATTCTCCTTTTAATTTGCTATCGCAATATTTTGAATTATTTTTTATATCTATTCCTAGTGCAGAAAGATGAATAAATTTTTTAACCCCAACTTCTTGGCTTATTCTAGCTAAATAACCAGCAAGATTATGATGAAATTTGTAAAAATCTCCTTTTTTATTTTCATATAAAATTCCGACTAAATTTACAACCGCATAGCTTCCTTTAATAATTTTCTTTATTATATCTTCGTTTTTTAGTTCTTCTGGTGTTTTGTAGTTTTCTTTTAAGTTATATTCTTTAGGAAGTTGATAATTCCATTTTGCAATTTTTAAAAAATCTGGTCCAGCAAATGTTGTTAAACTTTTTGCTTTTGAAATATCTCTACTAATAATTTGTACTGTAAAGCCTTGTTTTATAAGGTTGTTTATAAGGTTTTTGCCAACAAAACCAGTTCCGCCAAAAATTGTAATTAATTTATTCATTTTTATAATATTTTTATGTTACATCAAAGTCAATAATATAGGTGCATTGCTCAAAACCATCAAACCAACCAACATTGTAATCTGGGCTTTCTTTAGTATATTGATAGTTAAAGCGAGTTTTTAAGGTGAGGGCATAGCCCCTTCCAACTTTTGACCAAGCACTTTCACAGCCATCTTTAAAACCCTTGCCGTAGTATGTATCGGCTTCAGGAAACCCCCTAACACCAGTTAAAGGCCTTGATTTAGTTCCCCAGTTCCAGCTTTTTGGTAAAGGCTCGACAAATAGCTGGCAGGATGTTGTTAAGCTTGTAAATATTGTTAAAAATAAAAATTTTACTATAATTTTAGCAATGATTTTTTTCATAATTATTCTTCCAAAGAGAGATTTAGAATTATGTTTTGTTGCATTCTTTTTATTAGTAAAGTAATTTTTTTACCTCCATTTTTAGATTCTTCTATAATTTTTCTTAAATCATCTGTTGCTTTGACTTGTTTTTGATTGGCAAGTATTATTATATCATTGGCAATTATGCCATTTTTCTTAGCAATTGAAATATTCTCTACATCAATAACCAGTAAACCTTCTATTTGATTTTCTTTTGAAGAATTTTTTTCTGTAGATACTTTTAATAAAGACATTCCAATTATTTTATTTGAGTTATCGGTTTTTTTGTTGTTTTTTATAGGTTCCTCAGTCATTTTTGAGATTTTTATCTTAATATTTTTTATATTTCCATTGCTTAGCAATTTTATATCTGCCTCTTTATCTATTGGATATTGAGAAACTAGTTTTGGCAATGTTTTTGCTTGCTTTATTTCTTGATTATTGAACTTTAATATTACATCTCCTGCTATAATTCCTGAATCTGAAGCGGGACTATTATCAGCAACATTTACTACTATTGCTCCTTGTGGATTTTTCATTTCCAGTGAAGTAGCTATATTTTCATCAACTTCTTGAATTGTAATTCCTATCCAACCGCGAGTAATATTGCCTTTTTCTTGTAATTGTTTAATAATTTTTTCAACTACATTTGATGGAGTGGCAAAGCCTATTCCAACACTTCCCCCTGATGGTGAGAATATTATTGTGCTAACTCCTATAACTTCTCCATTAATGCTAAACATCGGTCCACCTGAATTTCCTTTATTGATTGCGGCATCTGTTTGAATAAATTCATCTGATTGTTGTCTGTTTATATCTCTTCCAAGATAAGAAATTATACCAGACGACACTGATCCTCCGAGGCCATAAGGATTGCCTATAACAATAACTGGATCACCAATTCTTGATTTATTTGAATCGCCAAATTTTACAAAAGGTAACTCTTTTTTTGTGTTAATTTTTAATAAGGCTAAGTCAGTTTTTTTGTCAAAGCCTAATATTTTTGCTTCGTATTTTGAGCCATCTGATAAATTAATATTGATTTTAGAGGCATTGTCGATTACATGTTGATTAGTAACTATCAAGCCATCTTTTGAGATTATAAAACCGGAGCCTATTGAGGATAGTTTTTCTGAATTAGTAAGTTGTTTCTCAATATTTTGCCTTAATTCTTCAAGAGCCTTTTCAGAAAAAATATTTTTTAATCCTAATTTTTCAAGAGTCTGTTGGTTTAGGTTAACCGATTGAACAGTTGATATATTGACTACAGTGGGCAATAGTTTTTCAACTTTGTCAGCAAAGTCATATGAGATAAGATTTTTTTGATTTTCTGAATTAGTAACCTTTTTTGGGTTGTTGCTTTTGGCAGTGGTAGTCTTGTTAAAAAGTGATAATATTAGGAAAATTGAAATTGCAACTATTTTTTTATTGATTCGATAATTCATGTATGAGGATAGTAAAAAAATGTGTTTAGAAAAAATTTTAATTTAACCACTTTTTTGTCTCTGTCAATTTATTTATTTGCGATATTTAGTGTGTATAAAATTTTAAATAAGTGTTAGGCTATAAAGGCAGATTATCATGCTTTTTCCAAGGTTTATTTACCTCTTTGTTTTTTAATATTTGTAAAGAATTGCATAGCCTTTTTCTAGTGTTTTGAGGGCGAATAACTTCATCAATAAAGCCACGAGATGCTGCAACAAAGGGCGATGCGAATTTTTCTCGATATTCATTAACTTTTTTTGCTTTTTGTTCTGGATTTTTAGCTTCTTCTTTAAATATTATTTCTACTGCCCCTTCTGGCCCCATAACAGCTATTTCAGCATTGATCCAGCTATAATTAACATCGCCATTTAAATGCTTAGAATTCATTACTATATAGGCACCACCATATGCTTTGCGAGCAATAACGGTAATTTTTGGCACTGTTGCCTCTGCAAAAGCATATAATAATTTTGCTCCGTGTCTTATAATTCCGTTATGCTCTTGATCGGTTCCCGGTAAGAATCCTGGAACATCAACAAAAGTTATTATTGGAATATTAAAGGCATCGCAGAATCTTATAAATCGAGCAGCTTTTTCGCTAGCCTTTATATCAAGACAGCCAGCAAGATTCATTGGCTGATTTGCAACCACACCGATAGTTTCACCTTCCATTCTACCAAAGCCTATAATTATGTTTTTTGCATAATTTGGTTGAATTTCAAAAAAATCATTTTCGTCAAGAATTTTTTCTATTAATTCTAGCATGTCATATGGTTGATTTGGGTTCTCGGGAACCAGTGTATTGAGAGATACATCAACTCTATCTGCTTCATCAAAGGTTGGAATTAATGGCGGTTGTTCCTTATTGGAAAGGGGTAAGAAATTAATTAATCTTCTAGTTTGCAGTAGTGCTTCAATGTCGCTCTTAAATGTAAGATGAGCAACGCCACTTTTAAAGCCATGAACAGATGCTCCACCTAATTCTTCTTGTGATATTGTTTCATGGGTTACAGTTTTTACAACTTCTGGACCAGTAACAAACATATGTGAAGAGTTTTCTACCATAATTACAAAATCAGTAAGGGCAGGTGAGTAAACTGCTCCTCCAGCACAAGGACCCATTATTAATGATATTTGAGGAACTACTCCACTAGCATCAACATTTCTTTGAAAAATTTCACCATAACCACCTAATGAATCAACTCCTTCTTGTATTCTTGCTCCTCCAGAGTCGTTAATGCCAATTATAGGGGCTCCGACTTGAACAGCTTTATCCATAATGGAGCATATTTTTCTTGCATGGGATTCGCCAAGAGATCCTCCCATTACTGTAAAATCTTGACTATAAACAAAAACTAATCTGCCATTAATTGTGCCCTGTCCAGTTACTACTCCATCTCCAGGATGTTTTTTATCTTCCATATCAAAATCGGCACAGCGATGCTCTACATATAGACCATATTCTTCAAATGAATCAGCATCTAACAAAATTTCTATTCTTTCTCTTGCGGTTAGTTTTCCTTTGGAGTGTTGTAGGTCAATTCTTTTTTGACCGCCACCAATTCTGGCTTCTTCTCTTTTGGAAGCAAGTTTTGCAATATTTAAAGAATTCATAATTTTATAATAAGTTTAAAGTGATCTTTATTTAATTTTTGCAATCACTGTCTCGCCACCAATAGTGGTTTGACCTACTAATGATTTTATTTCGATATTTTCAGGGAGATAAATATCAGCTCTGCTACCGAATCTTATGATTCCGTAGCGATCACCCATTTTTACTTCTTGATTTTCTTTTAATTCTGATATAATTCTTCTGGCAACTAGTCCTGCTACTTGTACGAATATTATTTCTTCTCCGCTGTTTGATTTTACTACAACTGAATTCCTTTCATTTTGCTCGCTTGCTTCTTCAACATTTGCACTAAGGAATTTTCCGGCTTTATAGTTAACTTTTGTTACTGTGCCAGATAAAGGAACTCTATTAACATGAACATTGAAAACATTTAAAAAGATACTAATTTTATTCCATTTCTTATCGCCATAACCTAGATCGCTAGGAGCATTTACTCCATATTCAACTTTAACAACCTTGCCATCAGCAGGACTAATGATCACATCTTTATCAAGAGGAGTAAATCTTTCTGGATCTCTAAAGAAGAAAACACACCATAATGTTGCAACTATTCCAATTAATCCCAAAAAGTTACTAAAAAGAGCTAATATTGCGGTTGCAATTGCAAAAGCAATTATAAATGGATAGCCCTCTCGGTGTATTGGAAAATAAATTAGCTTTAAAGCATCAAGAAAATCATGCATATTTTTAAAATTTAAAGTTTAGATTATATTTTTTCTACTATTTCAGTGTCAAAAACTTCTTTTTTGCTGATTGAAGAATTTTGAGTTATAAATTCAAGAATCTTTTTTTCAATAGCACTTTTACTTATTATATTGGCAAAATGCTTATTGTTTTTGAAAGAATCAATAACCATTTGATGTTGACCATAGAATTTAACACCAAATTCATATAATTCTTGTTGAAGATCTTTGTTTTCTAGTTTTATAGAATTTTCTTTTGCTATCTTATTTAGAAATATTTCAAATTTTAAGATTTTTTTTATTTCATCTTCCGATTGTTGGTTTTGTTGATTGTTATTTAATCTTTCTTCTATTAACTCTTGAGGAAGTTCGAATTTATAGTTTGAATCAACAAAGTTTATCATATCTTCTTTGAATTTATGATAAAAATTTTCATTTTGAGATAGTTCAATATCTTTTTTAATCAATTTGGTTAATTCTTCCAAGTTTTCTAATTTTAGGTTTTCTTTAACAAATTGATCGTTAATTTCTGGGGTTATTGACTCAAATATTTTATGAATTTTTACATCAAATTCAGCATTTTTGCCTGAAAAATCTTTATTATGGTAGTTTTCTGGGAACTGCACCTTAACTAATAGCTCTTCTCCTGCTTTTTTGCCGATTAATTGTTGCTCGAAGTTATCTATAAAACTTTTACTTCCTAGTTTTAATTTGTAGTTTTTGCCTTCTCCCCCTTCAAATGGGGTGCCGTCAATTTTCCCTAGATAGTCGATTAATGCAACATTGCCATTTTCAGTGAGATAATTTGTATTTTCTATTTCTTTTAATGTGGATTGTTGTTCGGCAAAAGATTTTATGGCTTTTTCTGTTGTTTCTGCTGATGCTTTTACAAAACTTCTTTCTAAGGTAATTTCCTTAAGATTGACATTTTCTATTTTTGGGTATGTGATTACGGTTATAGATGTTGTGAAGTCTTGTTCTGGCTTTATTTTAATTGATTCAAGGTCTATTTCTGATAGTTTTATAATTTCAAGATCTTCCTCTTCTATTTTTTTTATAACGGATTTTCTTACTTGTTCTCCGATAATTGATTTTAATATTCTGTCTTGATATTTGCTTTTTATGATATTGACAGGTGCTTTTCCAGCTCTAAAACCGTCTATTTTAGCATTTTTTTGTATTTCTAGTAATTCTTGCTCAAGATTAGTAAGAATTACTTGATTAGGAACTATTACTTGATATTGTTTTTTAGTTCCTTCGTCAAGAGTTTGAATTATTTGAGTTTCCATCTTATTTAGTTATATTGTAGAATTTAATTATATCTTGAATTAATTTTTGGTGCGGATAGAGGGACTTGAACCCACATGCCTTGCGGCGCTAGATCCTAAGTCTAGTGCGTCTGCCAATTTCGCCATATCCGCATATTAGTTTTGCTATTAATTTTTGGTTAATTAAGCAATTACAGATATAAAAGTTCTTGATTTATGAGCAGAATTAATGAATTTAACTACCCCATCAATTTTTGCAAAAATTGTGTGATCTTTACCTATTCCAACATTTTCACCAGGGTGCCATTTGGTTCCTCTTTGACGGACTATTATGTTTCCAGCTAAAACAGATTGACCACCAAATTTTTTAACTCCTAGCCTTCTACCAGCCGAGTCTCTTCCGTTTCTTGAACTACCGCCTGCTTTTTTTGTAGCCATCGCTTGCTCCTAAAATTTAATTGAATTATCCAGCTAATAAAAGCCGAAATAATTGTACTTTTCTCCAATTTAAGCCTGAATAGATTTTACTCTAAGCTCTGTATGTTGTTGTCTGTGACCTTTTTTTCTTCTTGAATTTTGTCTTCTTCTTTTTTTAAAAATTATAACCTTTTTACCTTTAAAAGTTCTTATAATTTCTGCCTCAACACTTACTCCTTCAACAATAGGGTTGCCGAATTTTAGCTCTCCTTCTGAAGTTTCTAAAAGCAACACATTGTTAATGGATACTATTGATCCTGCTTCTCCAAGAATTTTTTCAACAATTATTTTGTCGTTTGGGGCAACACGATATTGCTTGCCACCTGTTTTAATTACTGCAAACATTTTAATGCGATTTTTAAGTTTTAAAGCCTAATTTAATAATAAATTGTTATTATTGAGCTAACATTAATATGCTACCTAGCTTTTTGAAAGGCAAAAATTTAACTATATTTTTTTTATTGTCAAGTGGTAAACATTAAAAAAAGCAACTTTTTTAATGTTTTATTTTATAAATTTTATTTCCCATTCTAATAAAATATTACTATTTTTAAATACTTTCTCTATTACTATATTTCCTAGGTCTGTTAATTGCTTTGCGGTTGCATTTCCAGTATTTATCATAAAGTTGCAGTGTTTTTCTGATATTTGCGCATCTCCATTTTTAAGCCCCCTACAACCAGCTTCATCAATTAATTGCCATGCTTTGTGTCCTTGAGGATTTTTAAAAGTGCTACCACCAGTCTTTGCTCTGATTGGTTGGCTAATTTCTCTTTGTTTTTGTAGATTTTTGATTACTTCTTCTACCAATTCTGGAGTTGATTGTTTAACAAAAAATCTGGCGGTAGTTATTATCATTTGATTATCGTAAATTATTTGATTTTTTCGATAAGAAAATCCGCATTCTTTATTTGTAAAGCAGTGATTATTTCCGCTATAATCAAGCATTTCAACATTTTTAAGATTATTAGCAACATCGTTATTATAGCATCCTGCATTCATTGCGACTGCACCACCAATAGTTCCGGGTATTCCGCTAAAAAATTCTAGCCCTGTTAATCCAAATTTTTTGCAATAATTGGCAATATTACCGCATAAATTACCAGCCTCACTTTCAAGAATTATTTGATTATCTTCTAAATAATGGGTTATTTTTGAAAAACCAGCACCGATTTTTATTAAAACTCCGTTTATAATCTCATCTTTAATGATTGTATTTGATGATGCTCCAAGGATATTTATTTTTAAAGATTTTGGGTATGTTGCTAAAAAATTTTTTAGGTCAATCTGGTTTGCTGGTTTAAAAAATATTTCTGCTTTACTTTTTACATCAAACCAGTTTTTAATTTGATGATTAAATCTATATTCGCCAGAAATAATTGGTAGGTTAAATCTTTTTATGTCGCTATTTTCTTGCATTTTATAAATTTAATTTTTAAAAAAAATCATCAGTTAAGTATTCTGGTATGATTGAAATAGGAATCTTAATTTTATTGCCAATTTGATTAACTAGTCTCGGCAATAGACTATTATCTGATTTGATGTTTCTTGATTTACTTAGTAATAGTTTTTTGCAATTTTTGTTTTCTTGAATCTCCGCTATTATTTCTTTGAGAATTTCTCCTTCTCTAATTGAAATTATCGGAATTATATCTTCTTCATTCATTTCATCAACAATCTTTTTGAGATCTTTTTCAATTTGATTTCTTTGTTGATTTCGTAATGCATTGGCACCGAATATAAGGTTTTTATTAGATGATTCAATGATTGTTAATAAAGATATATTGCAATTCATTTTTTTAGCTTGATTAAAGGAGTATTTTATTATATTTTTAGATAAGTTATTAGTGTCTATACATAATATTATCAGGGGTTTATCATTGTTTATGTTCGATTTCATGTTGTTTTAATTATTATGTTATTTTCCAAAAAATTTTATAAATAGAATATTGGCTACCCATCCGAATAATAATGCTATTACTATGGCAAATAGAGCATATAATAGTGGTTGTTGATAACAAAAATTACTAATTTTAGCATTTATCCCAATTTGATTTACATATATTGGAATTGATTGAAATGAAAGTAGATTGTCGTCTCTTACTAAATATATTTCAACCGTATAGGTTCCTTGAGGAGTATTTTTTGGAAATTTTAACATTACTTTAAATAAAGTTTCATCAAGAAAATCTATTTTATTAGTATCAATTGAATATAGATGATTTTGTTCTAAATTTTCAACTAAGCTATTATAAAATTCTTCTTCTAGAATATTATTATTAGGACTACTCGATGTTTTATCTGTTAAAGAGCTTTTGAATATTAAATTACTTCTTCCTAATTCAAGATTTTCTAGCATTTGATTAGTTTCATCAATATTGTTGAAAGTTGAAAATAATGCATAATAAGCATAAAGATCTTCTATTTTTATTCTTTTTCCATTATGCCATAGACCGATAGTTTTTTCTTTATGAGTGATTAGAAAGCTTTTTTTTGGTCCGCGAACTGCTATTATTATGTCTCCAGCATCTCCTTTTGCTCCAAATAGCAAAATTTCAGCTCCTTGAAAATTACTATCAATATCAATTTTATTATTAGAGATTCCTGAAACTACTGATGATGCAAAGCAACTAGAATTGATTGCAATGAAGAATATTGTTAAAAAAATTTTATAATTTTTGCTTATTTTTCCTACTTTTATCTTCATTTAATGTAGATTTTCAATTACAAAGAGCTTCTCCGGAGAAATTAAAAGAGCAAAAAATATTTTTAGACATACTAAGAAAATAATTAATGCAAGACCAGATCTTAATTTATCTGCATCTATTTTATATCCTATTCTTGTTCCAATTTGAGCTCCCAATGCTGAAGTTGATATCATTAATATTGACAAAATTATATCTATCGTGTTATTGGTTACAGCTTGTAAAAAAGTTGCATTAACGGCAATAAAAATAATTTGAAACAAGGAAGTGCCAATAACAAGGTGAGGTGGCATTCTGAGTATGTAAATCATTACTGGTATCATCATAAAACCTCCTCCAATCCCCATTAAAATAACCATTATTCCTATTCCAGAACTAAGAATTATAGGTACTATGAGGCTAGCAGAAATTTGAGACTTAGGAAAATATGTTTTTAAGGGTAATTTATCTATTTTGACTAAAAGTTTTTTAAATTTTAAGTTTGGTTTTTTCCCGAAAGTTAAATTATATTTTTTTTCACAAATAGATTTAAAGTTATCAATTAACATTATGATGCTAATGCTACCAAGTACTAATATATACAATATTGAAATAACTATATCTAATTTACCTTTTTGTTGCAGAATGGTAAAAATTGAAACACCAATGGTCGAGCCAATAAAGCCTCCCAACACCAAAAAACCGCCCATTTTAATGTCAACATTACCCTTTTTTAAATGTGCTAAAACCCCAGAAACTGATGATGATATAATTTGATTAGCGGAAGTTGATACTGCAATTGCTGGGGGTATTCCTATAAACATTAGTAATGGAGTGGCAATAAAACCGCCTCCTATACCAAATAAACCAGCTAAAATTCCTGTAAATAATCCAAGAAGCAATATTAGTGGTATGTTTACAGATATTTCGGCAATTGGTAGATAGATATTCATTTAATTAATAATTTTTAGAATTCTATTATTTAAATATATTGGATTATTCATAATTTTTTCATAAAAATTTTTATCTTCAGAATTTTCACAATCTAGCAGAGCTAATAGATGTTGAGAATTGCCATATTCAATAGTTGATAATGCAATGCCAACAATAACTTCTTGCTCGTTAAGGAGAATTTTAATTTCTTGATTTTTATAATCAATGACAGTTTTGGCAATGACAGTTTTGGCAATGACAGTTTTGGCAGTGGCAGTTTTGTTGATATTTTGATAAAATTCTTCCGCTTTTTTTAATTGACAATAAAATAGTTTTTTTCTAATTTTGCCTAAATAGTGAGTTCTTGCGGTTAGTTCTTGACCAACATAGCAACCCTTTTTATAGTCGATTGCATTCAAATCATCAAAATTAAATTCTGCAATAATCGACTTATCATAGGTTAAATCAAATTCTCCTTCAGTAATTTTGTTGATAATTCTTAAATAATGATAATAATTTATATTATCTTCATAATTAAGAAATTTATTCTCTTCTTCATTGATCAAATAAATTCTATCTCCTAATTTATTTGATCTAGGGTCTTTAAAAGAAAGATGCCGATGATTAGAAAATAATTTTTTATAATCTGTTTCATCTGTATTTTGTAGTATCAGCCAATTTTGACTAATTTTTATATTAACATTTTTTCTTAATTTATAAAAATTAAATTTCTTTACAATCTCTTCATTTCTTGATTTTGGGCAGTCTAATATTAATATTTGGTTTGATTCAAAAATAAAAAAATCAAATAAAAATCTCCCTTTAGGATTAAGCATTGCACTGTAAATTATGCTGTTGCGAGATTTAATAATATCGTTGGTTAGTAATCCTTGTAAAAAATCATATCTATCGGTGCCTGATATTTCAATTATTGAGCGATGATTAAGATTAAATATCATTTTAAATTATTTTAATTTTTTTGATCTTTTTTGATGTTCAGCAATTATTTTTTTATATATGTCATCAGTGTTGATTTTAAAATGTTTATAAAGATCCTCTGCCTTACCAGATGCTCCAAATGAGGACATTCCAACGAATATTCCTTCTGAGCCTATGAATTTATGCCAACCTTGCTCTATTCCTGCTTCAATTGCAATTCTAATAATTGGATTTTTATTTTTTGTTGCAAGTAGCTTTTCTTTATACTCGCGAGATTGCTCTTCAAAAATTTCAATTGACGGCATTGATATAACTCTAACCACGAGACCATCTTGATGTAATTTTTCTTTGACTTCTAATGCCAAATGAACCTCTGAACCGGTGCTAATTATGATTACATCTGGCTCTAAACCCGTTACGGCATCTGATATTACATATGCTCCAAAAGAAGATAAATTTTGATTATCTTGATAATCATGCCTTAAAAAAGGTAGATTTTGTCTGCTTAGTATTATTGCTGACGGTTTATTATGGCTTTTAATTGCTATATCAAAACATTCCAATGTTTCAATTGCATCTGTTGGTCTGAATACTAGTAAATTAGGAATTGCTCTTAACATTGCTAAATGCTCAATTGGTTGATGTGTTGGTCCATCTTCCCCAAGACCTATGGAATCGTGAGTTAAGATATAGATAACTTGTTGTTCCATTAATGCCGATAGTCTAATAGCAGGCTTCATATAATCAGAAAAAACTAAGAAAGTGCCTCCAAATGGTATAAAGCCACCATATAAAGCCATTCCATTCATCATTGCCCCCATTAAATGCTCTCTTATTCCGTAATGGATATAATTTCCCTTAAAATTATCTCTATTTATTGCTACCGCATTAGATGCCTTAGTCAGTACTGATTCAGTTAAATCTGCAGAACCGCCTATAAAATTGTGTAAATATTGAGAAAAGAAGTTTATTGCAATTTGTGAAGATTTTCTAGTTGCTTGATTTGGTTTTTCAAAAAAGATTTTTTTCTTAAAAATCTCAATTTCTTTGGTTAAATTTTCAGGAAATTCTTTTTTTAAAGATTTTTTAAATTGCAATAAAAATTTATCTTTGCTGTTATTAAATTTTTTTTGCCATTCAATAAATTCTTGATGATTTCTTTTTCCAAAATTATTCCAATCGGTAATTAAATTTTCTGGTATTTCAAATGGTTTATGATGCCATTTAAGATTTTTTCTAGTTTCTTCTACTTCGCTTGCTCCAAGTGGCGATCCGTGTGATTTAGCTGACCCGCTTTTATTTGGAGAACCAAAAGCAATAATAGTTTTGCAATCAATTAAAACCGGTTTTGTTGAGTTGTTAGCATCTTTTAAGGCTTTTCTAATTTGTGAAAAATTATGACCATCAATCTTTATTACTTTCCAGCCACATGCTTCAAAACGAGATTTCATATTTTCAGAACTTGCAATTGATATATCGCCATCAATTGAAATTGAATTATTGTCCCATAAAACAATTAATTTGCTTAAATTTAAATGTCCTGCTAGCGATATTGCTTCTTGTGAGATTCCTTCCATCAAACAGCCATCTCCAACAATAACATAGGTTTTATGGTTAATTATATTTTTATCCAAGATATTACTAGAAAGAATTTGTTCAGAAACTGCCATTCCAACCGCATTCGCCAAACCTTGCCCCAAGGGTCCGGTAGTTGTTTCTATTCCTTTTAAATGTCCGTATTCTGGATGTCCTGCACATTTTTGATTTAATTGGCGAAAATGCTTTATATCTTCAATGCTTATATCTTCATATCCACACAAATAAAGCAAAGAGTAAAGAAGCATTGAGCCATGTCCAGCTGATAAAATGAAGCGATCTCGATTATGCCAATCTGGATTTTTTGCATCAAATCTTAAAAATTCGCTAAAAAGAATTGTTGCGACATCTGCCATTCCCATTGGCATTCCAGGATGACCAGAATTAGCTCTTTCAATGGCATCGATTGATAAAAATCTAATGCAATTTGATAGTTCTTTTAATTTTTTATCGTTAATTTTGGTTATCTTGGATTTATTTTTAAGCATTTTAGTCTTGTTTTTTATAGATTAAATTTGAATAATTAAGGCTTGCAAGTTAATTTAAAATTTTAGTAAATAAAGAAAAATTTATTTTTTTGATTAATTTATTGCTTTTTTAGAGCCTTCAATTAAAAATTAAGTGAAGTTTTTTAAAAAATAAAGCAAAATCTAAATATTAATTCAGCAATCGAATTGTTTTAAAAAATATTTTAACTATTTAAAAAAGCATAAAATGAACAAAAAATCAAGAAATCAAGAGTTAATGTTTGAAAGAGGGGATATTAACCAAAATGAAAAACCTTTGACATTCGCCTTATTAGTGCCTAGTTTTGTAACTCTAGTTAGTTTATGCCTTGGTTTATCAGCAATTCGTTATGCTTTTCACCTAGATTTCATTCATTCCGCAACCTTAATTTTAATTTCTGCAATTCTCGATGGTGTTGATGGTAGGCTAGCTCGTTTTCTTAATTCTACTAGTGATTTCGGTGCCCAATTAGACTCTCTTGCTGACTTTGTTAATTTTGGAGTTGTTCCTGGTTTTGTTCTTTATTTTTGGTTAAATTCTTTTTATGATGTTAAGGCAATTGATTGGGCATTGGTATTATTTTTTGCTGTTTGTACGGCGATAAGGCTAGCAAGATTTAATGTTGATAGTGTAAAAAAAGTGAAAAATCCAGTATTAGAAAAATATTTTTTTAAAGGTATTCCCTCTCCAGTTGGTGGTCTTTTAGCAATTCTTCCCATGATTTTATATTTTGAATTTGATGAAGGTTTTTATACTAAGGCAGAAAATGTTGTGGCTTATGTTTCTTCAATTGCGGTTTTGATGGCAAGTAGAGTGCCAACAATTTCAATTAAAAAAATACCTATTCATACTGAATTTATCTATCTTACAATGATAATAATTTGTTTATTAGCTATAGGTTTAATTATAAAGCCTTGGCTAACTCTTGTTGTTATTGGGTTTGTTTACTTTTTTTCAATTCCAGTGACAATTTTTATTTTTATTAGAATTCAATTGCGATCTTATGTAAAATCTTATGTAAAAATTAAAAGAAGAGGGGTTGTCAATCAATAATGTCTAATAAGGTATTAATCATAAATGGTCCCAATCTTAACTTGCTCGGAAAGAGAAACCCTGCTATATATGGTGGTGTTGGCTTAGAAGAAATAGAAAAAGACTGTAAAATACTTGCTAAACAAATTAATTTAGAAGTTGCATTTTATCAAAGCAATTCTGAGTCTGAATTAATTAATTTTATTCATCAAGCCGTTGATAATACTGACGGCATAATTATTAATGCTGGAGCTTATACACATAGCTCAATAGCGATTCGCGATGCTTTGGAGATTTTTCAAGGTGCAAAAATAGAGCTTCATATTTCTAATATTTTTAAAAGAGAAGAGTTTCGCCATAATTCATATTTAAGCTCTGTAGTTGATGCTTTAATATCAGGCCTCGGTGTTGACGGATATTCAATTGCTCTTTTGGCAATTAATAATATCTTGAATAAGAAGCAATTCAAATCTTAATCAATTATGACTTTACCTCTACAATTTATTGATGTTTCAAAATCATTTAATAATAAAAAAGTTCTTGACAAAGTTAATTTTTCGGTTTCAAGCAAGGAAATTTTTGGTTTTATTGGTTTAAATGGAATGGGTAAAACTACTTTAATAAAAATTACTCTCGATCTACTTGATCAAAGCGATGGAGAGGTTGAAATTTTTGGAAAATCTCGAATTTTACCAGAATCTCGTCAAAAAGTTTGTTATTTGCCAGAAAAATTTTCTCCTCCATCTGACTTAGAAGGTCAAGAGTTTATAAAATTTGTCTTGAGTTTTTATCATAAAAAATATGATTCCTTTAAGGCGAAAGAGTTGTGTGATTCATTGGAATTAGATTTTGATGTTTTAAAAACAAGAGTTACAAAATATTCAAAAGGTATGACACAAAAACTTGGTTTAATTGCTACATTCCTTAGTGAAAGCGATTTAATAATTCTTGATGAGCCAATGAGTGGCTTAGATCCTAAGGCAAGAATTGCTTTAAAAGAGCAGTTAATTAAATATCAAAAGCAAGATAAAACAATATTTTTTAGTTCTCATATTTTAGCGGATATGGATGAAATATGTAATAATATTGCTGTTTTGCATAATCAAAAAATAGCTTATTTTGGTAATGTTGAAGGCTTTAAAGCTAAGCATAAAAAAAACACCCTTGATCAGGCTTTTCTTGCTGAAATAGGGGTTTTATAGTTGATTTATTTTTATTAATATTAATTTAAAATTTGGTTCTTAAATAAAATGATTCGCAATAATTTTAACGATATTGTTTTTGTAAATAGTAAAAGAGTTGGTTGTAGTGGTTCTGACGATTCTTCTGCTCACCCACTTATTTATCTTAAGCTTGAAAAACAGAGTTCGGTTGTTTGTCCTTATTGCAATAGGGCTTTTAATATTCAAAAAGAATCTTCTGCCAAAGTAAGTTTTGATAAAAATTTCAACAAATCTAATCATTAATTAAATATTTTTAAAATACAAATATGACTAATATCGCAATAATTGGCTTGCAGTGGGGAGACGAAGGCAAGGGTAAAATAGTTGATTTCTTAGCAGATAAATTTGATGCAGTGGTTCGTTTTCAGGGCGGTCACAATGCTGGGCACACTATCAAGGTTGGTAGCTCAACTTATAAGTTGAGTTTATTGCCTTCAGGGATAATTCAGGGTAAATTTTCGGTAATTGGTAGTGGTGTTGTTCTTGATGCTTTGGCATTATTATCTGAAATTAATAAAGTTAAGGCTATGGGTATAGAAATCAACCACCATAATCTTGCGGTTGCTGATAATTGTGCATTAATTCTTTCGGTTCATCGTGAGTTAGATCAATTATTAGAAGCTAGAAAAGGCGAAAATAAAATTGGTACTACTGGTAGAGGGATAGGTCCTGCTTATGAAGATATCTGTGGAAGAAGAGCAATTAGAGTTTGTGATTTATATAATCAAAATATTCTTAACGAAAGGATTGATAATATGTTATTTTATCACAATCTTTTAAGGAAAAGTCTTGGAGCACTAGAAATATCTAGCTCTCAAATTATTGCAGAAATAAATCAATTCCGCGATGATTTATTGCCAATGGTTCAACCTTCTTTTGCAATTTCTCAAAAATTATCCAATTTAAATTCTGTAATGTTTGAAGGTGCGCAAGGAGCATTGTTAGATGTTAATTACGGAACCTTCCCCTTTGTAACTTCTTCAAATACAATATCTGGACAAGTAGCAATTGGCTCAACTCTTGGTGTTAAAAAACTTGATAAAACGATAGGTATTGTTAAGGCATATACCACAAGGGTTGGTTCCGGACCTTTTCCTACCGAGCTTAATGATGAAATTGGTGAATTTTTAAGAATTAATGGCAAACTGTAACAGGTAGAAACCGTCGTTGTGGTTGGTTTGATGCTGCATTGATAAAAAATTCAATTCAGCTTTCTTCGGTTAGCGAAATAGCATTAACAAAGCTTGATGTTTTAGATCAGTTAAAAACTATAAAAATTTGTGTGGCTTATAAAATCAATGATAAAATTATCGATTATATGCCAAATAATATTGCTGATTGGGAGTTAATAAAACCAGTTTATGAAGAAATTGATGGTTGGCAAAGCTCTACATTAGGTATTAATTCGCGAGATGATTTACCGCAAAATGCTAAAAAATATATTTCTTATATTGAAAAATTATGCAAGGTTAGGGCGGTTATTATATCTACAGGAGCTAATCGCGAACAAACTATTTTAGAAAAATTTTAGATAAATTATTCATAATGAACTTAAATAATTCTCAAAGAACCATTGCTCAAATCATTCCTAGCCTAGAAAGCGGAGGTGTTGAGAGGGGTGTGGTGGATATTGCTAAGGCAATCAAAAACAAAGGCTGGAACTCAATTGTTATTTCAAATGGCGGAATCTTAACCTATCAACTCATTGAGGCCGGAGTTAAGCATATTCAACTGCCAGTTCACTCAAAAAATCCGTTGATAATATTTAAAAATATTAAAAAATTAACCCAAATTATTGAAGATTATAAAATTGATATATTGCATCTTCGCTCTAGGGCTCCAATGATTAGTGCCTATTATGCGGTAAAAAAATCTTCTGCTATTTTAGTTTCAACAATTCATGGGGCATATTCTTTAAAGTTTCTTGGTATCAATAGCTCTAGAATTAAAAAATTTTATAATAGCATTATGCTAAGGGCTGATAAAATCATTGCTGTTTCAAATTTTATTAAAAATAACATTATCAATAATTATCAAAATCCGCTAGATAAACATCTTAATCTTGATAGGCTTAATCAAATCAAGGTTATTCACCGCGGAGTTGACTTAAAATATTTTAATTCTTCTGCGGTTTCAAAAAATAGAATAATAGATTTAATCAATAAATGGAATCTTCCCGATGATAAAAAAATAATAATGCTACCGGCCAGATTTACCGAGTGGAAAGGGCATCAATTTTTGCTTAATGCTTTGGCAATGGTTGAGCAAGATTATTTCTGTATAATGGTTGGTTCAGATCACGGGCATCAATCATTCCGCAAGAAAATTGAGCAAAAAATTATCGATCTTCATCTTGAGGGTAAGGTAAAAGTTGTTGGTAATTGCAAGGATATGCCATCTGCCTTTGCTCTTTCTTATTTGGTTTTGTCAACTAGTATAAGACCAGAAGCATTTGGGAGAGTTGCAATTGAAGCCCAATCTTCGAGTAGAATAATTATTGCAACCAATATTGGCGGTTCTCTTGAAACAATTATTGATAGTAAAACCGGTTTTTTAGTTGAGCCAAACAATGCCGAACAGCTTGCAAAGAAAATTGACGAAATATTATCAATGAATCAGGAGAAATATCAAGAAATTGCTAATCAGGCAAGGCTTCATATCGAAAAAAACTTTTCTAATCAACAAATGTATGATAAAACCATTGAGGTTTATCAAGAAATTTTTGCTAATCGCTAAATAGCGAATTAATCAATTTTTATTGCACTAATTGACTGGTTTTTTTATCTAAACTTATATTGCTAATTTTATTTTGTGGTTGTTGATTATTTGAGTTAAATTCAGCTTTTAATATTTCGTTATCTTTATCTGTTTCTTTTGGACCACTTTTGCAATATAAATGAATATCAAATCTTTCATTCTCACTAATTTTTGTTGTTGATTCTGCTTTAATTTTATCGTATTTTGTAAAATCTCTTGACAATTCTAGAGCATTGTCCTTACTAAATAAACATTCATCAAAGGCAAATTCTATTTTTCCATCCTTACCGCGATTCAAATAAAATCTTATATAATTTTGCCCGTCTGAAGCTAATTTAAAGATTACGGTATCGTGATTTGTTAGCAGATCTTCCCAAGCTTTGTTTTTTGCTTCATCGTCTACACCTTCATTAACAGTATTAATCAATTTTCCAGCTTTAGAATTAAAGCGAAAACCAAAATCATGAGAAGTTGTGGTTGTATTATTTTGAGATTTTAAAGTTTTGGATTGATTATTTTGTTGATTTTGCTTGCAAAATGCATAATCAATATCTTGCTTAATGTTTGGAATAGTTAGTGAATTAATTTCTTGTGACTCATTCTGTTCTAGTGACTGTGCCGTGACTTGTGAATTTTTATCGCGAATAACCACTTCAAAACCTTGATAAGAAACAATAATTTTATTATCTTGATTTATAATTATTTGATTATTTAATTTTTCTTCATTAACAGGAATTTGTGCAGCTTTCAGTTTCTCCATTCTTAAATTATCAATAAGATCTTTTATATCCGTATTTTCATTGATGCTAGAGAATTTATTATCAGAAAATTTTATGCCTGCTTTTTTAACTTTTCTAGAAATGATGTCTTTTCGCTACCTTCATTCATTCCTGCGATAAAAGCAAGAAGTGAGTTGATATAACAGCTATTTCCGTAGTTATTTAAGCCTGTATATGTTTCATTTATCTTAGAGGAGGGAATCTTTTTTTGATAGATGATATTAGTAAAATTTTGCTCAATTTCTTGGCTTTTTTTTATATCTAGAAGTGTTGCAAAGGGATAGTTGTTGGAAGATTTTAATTCATTCTCAACATCTTTAATATCTACGAATTTTATTTCATTCTTAAGTTTCATAAAACATATAGTTTTGTCATCGTCATACCGCAAGAAAGCTGTATGTTTTTGCCCGTTACTGAGTACAATTTCTCTTTTTGAAATTGTATAATAATGCCCGCTGTCTGAACCCTCTCCGCTATGCATAATGATGTCGGTGAGTTCAAATTCTTTATCACCTATATTAAATTTATCATTAAATTTTATTGCTTTTTTATTTTTTGTAGCCTGATTATCAACAAACTGTGTTTTTTTTATGGGAATGGAAAAAAAAGATGGATCGCTATTTTCTTTTATTGAAATCGTTGTATTTGTTGATTCAAAAACAAAACCTGCTTTTGTTATTAGTGAACTTAATGATTCATATAAATTATTTTTTATTATATCTTTTAAAATATCCCTTATTTTTTTGCCATCATAACTGTTCTCATCAGTGATAGAATATTCTAATTTATTAAAATTAGATATAGTTGCTAATACTTGCCCTTCAACGCCATTTACTGGTTTTTTTCTTATTATCGCTTCTTTTGAATAAAGTTTTTCTACAGTTTCTATGGAATCAGTATGCTCTATCGGCAACTCAGGAATCAAATATAATTCTTCTTCTATCTGTCCTTTTCTAGATTTAAAAGATTTTGTAACTTTACTGGCTTCCAAAAAAATTCGCATAAACTCGTTAAAATCCTCTTGTTGATTGAGCTGTGTATTTTGCAAATGATTTTCCATTGTTATTTTCTAGTTATTAATATAATTTCTAATTAAATTTAGGTTAAAAATAGTATATTTTGGTAAAAATAATAAGCAAATATTTTTTAGGCACTATTCTTCAATTTGATTGATATAATTAATTATAACATCAAGCCCCGATTGCCAAAAATCGGCTTTGCTGGCATCTAAACCAAAAGGTGAAAGCAATTCTTTGTGATGCTTACTGCCACCAGCTTCAAGCATTTTAATATATTTATCGCTAAAATTATCAACTTTTTTGCTTTGATAAACTCCATAGAGCGAGTTAACAAGGCAATCGCCAAAGGCATAAGCATAAACATAAAATGGTGAGTGAATAAAATGTGGAATATAGCACCAAAAGAATTTATATTCTTCATCAAAATTAAAGCCATCGCCAAGGCTTTCTTGTTGAACTTCCAGCCAAAAATTGCATATTGTTTCAAGAGATAATTCGCCATTTTTTCTGGCATTATGAACCTTAGTTTCAAACTCTAAAAAAGCAATTTGCCTAATAACGGTGTTGATCATATCTTCAACCTTATTAGCAATGATTAATTTCTTTTGTTTAGAATTTTTTTGATTTGTTAAAATTGTCTGAAAAGTAAGTTGTTCGCCAAATACTGATGCGGTTTCTGCAAGAGTTAAGGGGGTTTGGCTCATTAAAAAACCTTGCTTTCCTGCTAATATCTGATGAATTCCGTGCCCTAATTCGTGAGCAAGAGTCATTATATCTCTAATTTTTCCTTGATAATTGAGGAGAATGTAAGGGTGAACTGATGGCACACAGGGGTGAGAAAATGCCCCAGAATCTTTGCCATTTCTAACTTCTGCATCTATCCAATTTTTTTCAAAAAACTGTTTGCCTAATTCTGCCATTTGCGGGCTAAATTTTTGATAAGCATCAAGAACCAGTGTTTTTGCATCTGTAAAGCTGATTTTTTTATTATTAACATTACCCTTAAGATTATTCAGGGGGGCATTTCTATCCCAGTAATTAAGCTTTTCTTTGCCAAGCATTTTTGCTTTAATTTTGTAATAATGGTGAGATATGTTGGGATAGTTATTTTTAACCGTGTTGATTAAGGTTTCAACCACTTTATCTTCAACCGCATTGCTTAAATTTCTTGAAGAAATTGGCTGATTAAAGCCTCGCCACTCATCATCAATTGCCTTATCTTTAGCAAGAATATTGGTAATAAAAGAAAAAGTCTTGCTATTTTCTGAAAAAGTCTTGCCAATTGCCTTAGAGGCCTTTTTTCTTGTTGATTCATTGTGATTTGAAGTTAAGTCGAATATTTCTTGAGAATTGAGAATTTTTTTCCCATATTGAAATTTAAGATTATTAATTGTTTCATCAAATAATCTTACCCAGCTTGACCTTCCAGAAACCGCTTTATCAATGATGATTTTCTCTAATTTTTCTTCTAATTGATAAGGTTTAAATAGTCTAATTTCATTAATAAAAGGTTTAAAAATGCTTAAATTAACTGACTCGCCTAGCATTTTTGATATTTTATCATTTTCGATATTATTAATTTCAAGGCTAAAAAACACTAATTCGCTTTCAAATTTAGTTATTTCTTCGCTAATATTTTGAAAAAAGGCGAGAATTTCTTGATTTGATAAATCTCCAGCATAGCTTAAATAAGCGAAGGTGCCTATTTTTGCAATATTTTCAGTAATATTTTGATATTCAGTAATTGCCTTATAAAGCTTTTCGGCATCTATTAGATTAATTTGATTTCTAAAATTGATGGTAAATTTTTTAATTGCAGATTCAATATTTAGAAGATCTTCTTTAATTTTTTTATCATTAATTCCAAGATAAAGATCGTTTAAATTCCAGTTTGGTAATTTTTCTTTATTTTTTTGAATTTGATTAACGGGCATAATATTTTATTTTAATTAAATGAATTTACGGATATCGCTAAGATGACCATTAATTGCGGCAATTGCTGCCATTGCTGGGCTCATCAGATGCGTTCTGCCACCTCTGCCTTGTCTACCTTCAAAATTGCGGTTAGAAGTTGAGGCACATCTTTCGCCAAACTCTAATTTATCTGCATTCATTGCCAAACACATTGAGCAACCCGGTTCTCTCCATTCGAAGCCAGCTTCAATAAAAATTTTGTCAAGACCTTCTTTTTCTGCCTGTTCTTTAACTAGCCCAGAACCGGGAACTAGCATTGCCAATTTAATATTTTTAGCAATTTTTTTGCCTTCAACAACTTTTGCAACTTCTCGAAAATCTTCAATTCTGCCATTGGTGCAAGAGCTGATAAATACTTTATCGATATAAACTTCTTCAAGTTTTTGCCCAGAAGTTAGGCCCATATATTCTAAAGATCTTGCGACTGCATTTTTCTTATCTTCATCTTGATAATCATTTGGATTAGGAACAGTTCCGTTGATTGGTAGAGTATCTTCAGGGCTTGTTCCCCAAGTAATTTGCGGAGCTATTTCATTAGCATTAATCACTAATTCTTTTTGATAAATTGCCCCTTCATCTGAAGCAAGCGAGCTCCAATAATCAATTGCCTTGTCAAAATCTTTGCCTTGTGGTGCCATTGGCTTATTTTTAAGGTAATTAAAAGTTGTTTCATCTGGGGCAATTAGACCAGCTCTTGCCCCTGCTTCAATTGACATATTGCAGATTGTCATTCTGCCTTCCATAGATAAATTGCGAATAGTGCTTCCTGAATATTCAATAACATAACCAGTTGCTCCTGCGGTGCCAATTTTAGCAATAATTGCTAGTACTATATCTTTTGCAGTAACACCAACAGCAAGCTCTCCTTCAACTTTTATTAAAAAGTTTTTTGCTCTTTTCTGAATTAATGTTTGAGTTGCAAGAACATGCTCTACTTCTGAAGTTCCAATTCCAAATGCTAGTGCTCCAAAGGCTCCGTGAGTTGAAGTATGGCTATCGCCACAAACAATAACCATTCCGGGTTGAGTAAAACCTTGTTCTGGTCCAACAATATGAACCACTCCTTGTTTTTTATTGTCAAGATCAAAATATTTGATACCAAATTCTTGACAGTTTTTTTCGAGCTTTTCAACTTGAATTTTTGAAGTTGGATCCTTGATACCGCTGGTTCCTTGCTTTCTATCGCTAACAACAGTAGGAACATTGTGATCTGCAACCGCAAGATGTGCTTCAGGGCGATGAACCTTTCTATTGTTGATTCTTAAACCTTCAAATGCTTGCGGAGAAGTAACTTCGTGAATTAATTGACGATCGACATAAATTAACGAATTTCCTTGATTTTCTCTAATTAAATGCTGTTCCCAAATTTTGTCATAAAGAGTTTTTGGAGATTTTTTTATTTGACTATTATTGAATAGTTCTTTAAATATTGATTTCGTTAGTTCCATAAATGTTTTATTGTGATTTTTGATAGTTTTTTATAAAAATTTTTCAAAATATTATTTTAAGATATTTTAAAAGCAAAAGTAAAAGCAAAAAAAATAACTAAAAATGAGTAATAATAATTTAAAGGTTTTTGTCGCAGTAGTTTTTTCGGCTTTAGTCGGTCTTTTTGTTAAAAATACAACAAAAGAAACTCAGGATTACAAGCAAAATTCTCAACAAAATCAAATAGATGAAAATAGTGAAATTAGCAAAAATAATTTGAAATATAATCTTGAGGCTAATCAATTTGGGGGCATTGCAATAGGATTAGACGGAGATTCTCTTAATATTGAAGAGCGGAATATTAATAATGATAAAAATCATCAATTTAAAAAAGTTCGTTTAGCAGGTATTGATGCACCTGAATATAAACAAAAATGCTACGACAGTAATAAAATAGAATATCAATGTGGCAAAATTAGTGCTGATTTTTTAAAAAAACTAATCTCTAATAAATTTGTTGTTTGTAATGATTTAGGTCTTGATTATTATAATCGTCATTTAGGTGAGTGTTTTGTAAGGCAGGAAAATGGTGATTTTTTAAATATTAACCAAAAGTTAATAAGTTCTGGAATGGCAATAATTTATAATTTTAAACAAGCAACACCATTAATCGAAAATCTAGAAAAGCAAGCAAAAGAGCAAAAAATAGGCTTGTGGCAAGGAGAATTTCAAAATCCAAAAGATTATCGCAAGGCGAATCCTAGAGTAAGCACCAAAGATTATTCTAAGGAAAAGCCCCATTAAAAAACATAATCAATAACAAAATTTAATAATTTTTTACTTGCTTTTTTAAAATAAAAGATTAGAAAATTGATTCCCGTCCAATAATCCAATTTTGAGACAAATTTATCTAACTAGTTTTTAGCAATTAAATCTTAAATAAGTTTTGGCTAATTTGCTGGTTGTATCTCAATTATAAAAATATTATAAAATGCCTAACTCGAAAGATTTCTCCTCGAAAGACTCTTCTATTAAGAAGATTTTTGAAATCGTAAAAAATAACGAAATAAAATTCATTGATTTTCGTTTCACTGATTATACTGGTAAATGGCTTCATATTAGCTATTGTGCTGAAGAAGTTGGTGAAGAAGAGCTAACTAAAGGAGTTGCATTTGACGGTTCTTCTGTTGCTGGATGGAAGGCAATCCACGAATCTGATATGCTTATGATACCAGATCTTGAATCTGCATTTATTGACCCTTTTCTAGTTGCTCCAACTCTTGTAATAACTTGTAATGTTATTGAGCCTGCAAATAATTTACCTTATGAAAAAGACCCTAGAAACACTGCTTTAAAAGCCGAGCAATATCTCAAAGAAACTGGTATAGGAGATGTTGCTTATTTTGGTCCAGAGCCAGAATTTTTTGTTTTTGATGATGTTAGATTTAACCTTAAATCTCACGGCAATTTTTATGAAATAGATTCCGAAGAGGCTCCTCACAATTCAGGCAAAGAAATCAATGGCGGTAATTTGGCTCGTCGTTCTCAAGTTAAGGGTGCTTATTTTGATCCATCGCCAATTGATAGCGGTCAAGATCTTCGTTCAGAAATTATGGAAGTAATTAAGAAAATTGGTATTGTTCCAGTTTTGCATCATCATGAAGTGGCTAATTCTCAATTTGAAATAGGTTTTAAATTTAGCACTCTTGCTTATACTGCAGATAATATTCAAAAGTTTAAATATGCGGTTCATAATCTTTGTCATAGCTATGGCAAAACTGCAACCTTTATGCCAAAGCCAATATATGCCGATAACGGTTCAGGAATGCATGTCCATCAATCAATTTGGAAGAATGGAGAAAATATTTTTGCAGGCAATAATTATGCTAATTTATCCGAGCTTGCATTATTCTATATTGGCGGTATTATAAAACATGCAAGGGCAATTAATGCTTTTTCTAATGCTACAACCAATAGCTATAAAAGATTAGTTCCGGGTTATGAAGCACCAGTATTGCTTGCTTATTCAGCAAAAAATCGTTCTGCTTCAATTCGTATTCCTCATGTTAATAATGAAAAAGGCAGAAGAATCGAGGCTCGTTTTCCTGACCCAGCTTCTAATCCTTATTTAACTTTCTCGGCTCTTTTAATGGCAGGTATTGACGGCATTAAAAATAAAATACATCCGGGAGAGCCTCAAAACAAAGATCTATACCATTCTTCTCCAGAAGAACTAGCGGGAATACCCACTGTTGCTCGTTCATTAAGAGAGGCACTAGAAGCCCTTGACAAGGATCGCGATTTTCTTGTTGCTGGAAATGTTTTTACCAATAAACAAATCGATGACTATATTGCAATAAAAATGCAAGAAGTTGAAAGATATGAACAAATTCCTCATCCAGTAGAATTTGAGCTATATTATAATAACTAATTAAATTTTTTTAGCTATTCTTAATCAATATTTTTAATAAATTATTAATTTATTGTTTAAGAATAGTCGGTAAATCAATAAATTTAATTTATGTCTTTTAAAATAAACTATTCTAATCCCATAAATGAACATAAGTTAAATTTTTTTCAAAGATATGAAAGAATTAACTGGTTGCTAGTTAGTTTAATAACTGCTCTTGCTACTATAGGATTTTCAATGCTTTATTCTGCTGGTGGTGGTATTTATCCTTGGTTGGTTAGGCAATTGGCTTTTTTCATTATTTTTTTACCGATAATGATAATGATTGCCATTACCGATCTAAAAATTTGGTTTAAAGCATCTTATTTATTTTACTTTATTGCCCTAGCACTAGTTATAATTGTTGACATAATGGGGCATAATGCAATGGGGGCAACTCGTTGGTTTCGTCTAGGGCCAATTACTATTCAGCCATCAGAAATAATGAAAATATGTACAGTGTTTGCTTTGGCTCGTTATTTTTACACTATTGATGCTGATAATGTTTTAAAAATAAAATTTTTAATTATTCCTTCCTTAATAATTGCCGTTCCGGGGTTTTTTATTTTTCATCAACCAGATCTTGGCACCGCAACAATTCTAGTCGCGGTTGGAGTTTCAATTTTATTTTTGGCAGGTGTTAAAATTTGGAAATTTATTTCAATAGCATTAATTGGGATTGTTTCTATACCTTTTTCTTGGCATTTTTTGCTTTATGATTATCAAAAAAAGCGAGTTCTTAACTTTATTGATCCCAATAATGACCCTCTAGGAAGCGGTTACAACATTATACAATCTAAAATTGCGATTGGTTCAGGGGGTTTATTTGGCAAAGGCTTTATGAATGGAACACAAGGTCAACTTGATTTCTTACCAGAAAAACAAACCGATTTTATTTTTACAATGCTATGCGAAGAGCTTGGTTTTATTGGTGCTTTACTTACTATTATAATTTATTTTTTAATTATCTTTCTTTCAATCAATATTGCCCTTAAAACTCGCCATCAATATGGCAGATTGCTTGTTATGGGTGTGGTCAATATATTTTTTATCCATATGTTTGTTAATATGGGAATGGTGATGGGCTTAATTCCTGTAGTAGGTGCCCCTTTGCCTTTTGTTTCTTATGGCGGTACAATTATGGCATCAATGATGATAGGTTTTGGATTAGTTTTAAATGTTGATATTAGTCGCGATTTTGATGCAAAAAACCACGATTAAAAAGATTTCCAGCCTTAAAAGATAATATTATCAAAAAGACAATATTAAATTTTAAGGCTTATTAAAAATAGATTAAATCAATTAAAAGCGGTAAGAAACACCAGCTTTAAAGACATTTAAGCGAGTTTTAATTTTATGGTCAAAAACATCATTGCTTTTAAATGATTGAGTGGTTAATTCTGTATTTACCGAAACCTTATCATTGACATTAAACAACAAGCCTCCGCCGTAGAAAATTGCATTTTCACTAGATGAGATCTTGCCATTTGTAATTCTTGTTCCCAGTACGAGATTAGTTTGATAATAATTGCTAAAAGAAGTTCTTGCTAAGCCTGTGCTACCATAGATGGCAAAATTATTATGAAGATCATAACCAATATCAAGCTTTAAACCCTGTCTACTATTAACATTAAATTGATTAAAGTAATTATAAGAATTTACAAGGCTTACAGCTGGTTGCCTTCCTTTTCCAGATTTAGTATTGATCAATTCAGCAAAAACTCCGGGAGCAATGAAAACATTATTATAATTAAAGGCATATGAATAAGCAAGGGCTATTCCATTACCGTTATCTTCAAAAGTTTTTGGCGAATTTTCTTGTCTCATACTCAAATTATTATTATTAATTTGATAATTGACAATATTTTTATGATTAGCTCTGCTATGAATAAAGCCAAGATTTAAATAGCTTTTTTCAGTTTTTGCAAAGGTTGAATTAGGTAGGATGCTTGCAATTATTGAAGCCACGAATATAGGTAATTTACTTTTATTTAACATAAAAAAATAAAGATTAGATATTGAAATTAAATTAACTTAGTGTGGATAACAATTTTATTTTGTTATTTCAGACTAAAATTAGAGAAAATATTGCTAAAATATTAGGTTAGGTTAGGGGAGTGTAGCTGTTTTTGATTATCATAAATTAGAGAGGTATTTTTTACCTTCATTTAAGCTTAAATATGGGTGATAATTAAATATTATTATTAATTGCCAAAAGGAGAGGCATAAATATTCGCGGTTTTTAATATTTTGTTAATGTTTACACATTTTAAAAATATTATAGATAATTTTATAATCAAGATCTAATTAAAAATAGATTGCTGATGCTTCATTTTAAACTTTTTTTGCAATTTTTAAAGCAAAAAATAAAAATAAAATATTAAAAATATAAGCGATTAGTTGGCTAGCGGTTGGTCTTTCAATATAACCAAAAAAGCTATTAAGAAATATCCCTAAATAACTATCTTGAGCAATAAATTTTGAGCCATCAAAAATTGGCGAAACAATTGCAGGAACAATCCCCGCATCATTCCAAAAACCAATACCATTGGCAGTTATGCCAGCAGAAAAAAATATCAATAAAATGGTAGTGAAGCTAAAAAAGTATTTTCCAAATGCTTTTAAAATGCCAAAATAAAGAGCAAAACCAACCGAGGCACCAGCAATAGAGCCTATCATAAAGCCTGATATTAAAGATAATTTTTCTAAGCCAGAAATATAAGAACTATATAAAAATAATACCACTTCTGCACCTTCTCTTAGAGTTGAGAGCATTACTAAAATTAATAAAGCTAGAGGGGGTTTTTTTCCTTCTTTAACCTCGTTGCCAATTTTTCTTAATTCGCCACTTAGGGTTTTTGAGTGTTTTTGCATCCATAAAACTGTCCAGCCTATCATTATAGAGGTTGCAAGCATTATTAAGCCATTAAAAAACTCTTGCCCCATATCGTTCATCGCTTGAGAAATATGGTCGGTAAAAAAGGCAATTGCAATTGCCCCAAAAATACCAAGAAAAAGCCCTGAAATTATCCATTTAGACCTACCAACAACATTTTTTGTTGCCACAGTTAAAATGCCAATTATCAGAGCTATCTCTAATACTTCGCGGAATATTACAATTGATATTTGAAGCATTTTTTTTATTTTAATTAAGCTTTCCCCCCCCCTACCGCCACCACCATTACGTATTAAACTTTGGTAAATTGGTTGTGGTTTACCATTATTTGATCCTTCTTTGCTTTCATCTGTATCTGGTATTTTTGTTTTATTTTGCTGTAGTTGTTCGATGATTCCATTCAATTCTGCTCCATTTAAATTTTGAATTGCTTCTTCATTTAAATTTTTAATTGCTTTTTCTTGTTCAGGACTTGTTTTATTTTGATAAACTTCTGTTTTAATGAATTTTTGAAAATTTTCTATCTTATTTTTACTATCTTGAATTTGAAAAATTTGTTGAATTTTTTGAATATTATCAGGATTTTTATTTAAATATTCTCCTAAATCTTTACTTATCATCTCATGGGGGGATAGTTCTTCTTTATTTTTTTCTTTATTTTCTAATGATTTAATTTTTTCTTTAAGTTCGTTAATTTTTGCTTCAGCTTCTTCTTCAGTATTTTTTCCATTTTTTGTTAAGCCTTGAGCGACATTTTTATATAATTCTTCCTCTTTAGCTTTATATTCTGGATCATCCTTAAACTTATCTTTAAAAGAATAGAGAATGCCAAGG
>JAJTDS010000003.1 GCA_021298605.1 Rickettsiales bacterium | reverse complement strand
TCGATTATCAACCATTAAGCATTTAGATAGAATTATCGTATTGAATAAGGGTAAAATTGTTGAAGATGGAAGTTTTGATGATCTCCTAAAAATTGAAAATGGAAATTTTAAAAAACTTTGGGAACATCAATTTAATGGTATGGTGATCTAGTGGATAAATTTGTTGCCTATTTTAGAAAGCTTTAATGGAGCGGGTGAAGGGGGTCGAACCCTCGACATCAACCTTGGCAAGGTTGCACTCTACCACTGAGCTACACCCGCATAAAATAGCTAAAAAATAAACATAAATTACAAGTTAGGAGAAATCTAAAAGATAAAAAATAAATTGCAATCTAATAATTAAAAAAATATTGTTATTTGCTACAAAATCTTATTTTAAGGAGTGTTTAAGGTGTTTCAAAATATTTTAAACTTAAATTAAGTCGAATTTGTTAATTTTTCTTTAAGAATTTATGAAATTTTTCTTGCTATTTATCTTGCTTTTTAATGTTGCTTGTGTTGAAACTGTAGCAGTGGGGACTGTTATTACTGGGGTTGTGGTTTCTCGCGATAAAAATATTGAACAAAGTAAAAATGATGCTTTGATTTCTGCTAAAATTAATTTCTCTTTATTGGAAAATAAATTGAGGGGTATTGACAGTAATATCAAGGCAACAGTAAGTGAAAATAGGGTGTTATTGACAGGGGTAACAAAAAATATTGATAATGCTAAAAAAGCCTATAATTTGGCTTGGAAAATTGATGGTGTAGAAGAGGTTATAGATGAAGTTAATATTGAGGAGCCTAGAAAAAAGACTCTAGGTTTTTTTGTTGATGAATTTAATCAATCTATGATTGACTCTTTCATAACTACAAAAATTAGGACTAAAATGCTTGCAGACAGAAAAATATCTTCTGCAAATTATCATGTTATTACCTCTAATCAAGTTGTTTATTTAGTTGGCTTGGCTAAAGATGATGCAGAATTAAAGCAAGTTTTTAAAAGAGTTGCTAAAAGTTATGGTGTTAAAAAAGTTGTCAATCATGTTATATTGAAAAATGATAAAAGATACAAAAAGCTACAACAATAAAGAGAATCAAGTAGTTACATTTGGTTGTAGGCTTAATAGTTTTGAAAGTGAGGCAATAAAAAATGCAATTGATATTGCGGGCGAAAAAAACTATATAGTTTTCAATAGTTGTGCGGTTACTGAAAAAGCAGAGCAAGATTTAAAAAAGGCAATTAAAAAATTTCGCAAGCAAAATCCTGAAGCTAAAATAGTGGTAACTGGTTGTGCAGCACAAATTGATCCTAAAAAATATGCAATAATGAAAGAGGTTGATTTGGTTTTGGGAAATGCAGAAAAATCAAAGGCTGAAAGCTATAAAAATAATTCAATTTTTCTAAAAGATAATCGTCAAGCGAATATTAAAAACCATTCGGATGAAATATTTCTAAAAACTAGACAGCAAAATAGTTTATTTTTAAGCGAGGATGATTATGGAAAGATAAGAGTTAATGATATTATGTCGGTTAGAGAAACGGCTCCACAGCTGGTTTCTTATTTTGAAGATCAAACTAGAGCTTTTTTAGAGATTCAAAATGGGTGCAATCATCGTTGTACTTTTTGTATCATACCATTTGGCAGAGGAAATAGCCGTTCAGTGCCTTTTGGCGAAATAATTGCTCAATCCCGTAAAATGATTGATGCTGGTCATAAAGAAATAGTGCTTACAGGGGTTGATATTTCAGATTATGGAAAAGATTTTCCCGCCCCAATTAGCTTAACAAAAATGATAAAGCGAATGCTTGATTTATTGCCAGATTTGCCCAGATTGAGGCTTTCTTCGGTTGATGTTGCAGAGTTAGGTGAAGATTTTTGTGAGTTACTTGCAACCCAGCCAAGATTAATGCCCTATTTGCATCTTAGTATTCAATCGGGAGATGATTTAATTCTTAAAAGAATGGCGAGAAGGCATAATCGCCAAGATGTTATTGATTTTTGTTTAAAAGCAAAAAAGGTAAGGCCAGAAATTGCCTTTGGTTGTGATATTATTGCAGGTTTTCCTACTGAAAGCAATGATGCTTTCAATAATAGTGTTAATTTAATTAAGGAATTGGGTTTGGTTTATACCCATATTTTTCCTTACTCTGCGAGAGATGGAACTCCTGCCTCAAAAATGCCACAAATTCCAGCTAAAATTATCAAAGAAAGAGCTAGAATATTAAGGGAAGTGGGTAATTTAGAGTTGCAAAAATTTATGCAAAAAAATATCAATAAAAAAAGTAAAATTTTGCTTGAAAAAAATAATTTTGGAAAAAGTGAAAATTTTCTTGATGTAAAAATAGTCGATGATCTTCAAAGTAATATTAAGGTTGGATCGATAGTTGAAGTTGAGATTATTGGTATTGAAAATAATCATCTGTTGGCAAAAATATTGTAAATTTAATAAATATTTTATGAAAGATCTATCTAAATTACTTGCTCAAACTGGAGCCACGAAAACAAGTGAAGAAAATCACGAAAAGCTTTCTGCTTTTATGAAAAATCAGGTTAATAAAAAAAATGAAGCTAAAAAGAATCAAGGCAAGCCTAAAGTAGCAACAAAGTCTACGGTTAGTAATAATTCTAAAAAAGATGGCGAAGCAACTGCAGAAGCGGTTAATGAAGAATTGGAAGAAATGACAGAAGAAGAGCAATTAGAAGAGGCGAAGAAAGTATCTCGCAAGAAATCAGAAAATTATGATCAAAGCAAAATGCTGAAAAAGCTTTTAATGGAAACTGTTTTAAAGATAGTGGTGGGAAGTTCATTAATAATTGCTGTAGTTTTTGCTATTGTGGAGTTTATGCCGATTATAGCTAGTTTTTTTAGTGGCTTCATCATAAAATTAATTACAGGAAAGTAATTTTATGCTGAATCTATAATCTACTTAGGGTCTAGACAATTTTAGTTGATTTTGATATCAATTAAAGCCTTAATTTGTCTATGCAAAACAAGTATATAAAACATTCCCATATTTCTGAGAAGAAATTTCAAGAGATTTGAAGTATTTTTGTTTTGATGACAATTGATGCCTATTATTCAGGGAAAATTATTGAGGGATTAACAATTAATAATGATGGGTGGAAGGCTTACGATGGCTTAATTTTAAATGGCTATACCTATCATCGAGTTTTTCATTCTCATAATGAATTTGCTCGAGGAAAAAATCATGTTAATGATATATAGTCTTTCTGGAGCTACTGCAAAAGAAGATTGGCAAAATTTAACGGATTAACGAATGAAAAACTCATCTTGCACTTAAAAGAAAGTGAATTTAGATTTAACCATCGAAAACAAGATTTGTATAAAATTTTGTTAAAAAAAATATAGAAAATCATCTTTAAAGTTGTCTAGACCCTTTTATTAGCTTGGTTATAATCAATGCATAACAACCTAAATATTTATACTTGCTAAAATATTTACAACTAAATATCTTTATTTTCTTATTCCTTAATATATGGATTAATAAATTATTGACCTTATGAATAGATTAAATTTTATTGTTTTACTTAGAGCCGTTGCCTGTTTAGGTGTTCTTTTTCATCATTTATTTTTAGTTGCAAACCCACACCCATCAATTATATTGCAGCACTTTCTAAGTCATGGAAATACTGGCGTTATAATGTTTTTTATTATTTCTGGTTTTGTTATATTAATGTCTTTAGAAAAATTAAACATTAAAGAATTTATAATACATAGAATTTTCAGAATATATCCAGCTTTATTTGTTGTGTCAGCTTTATCATTATTAGTCTATTTTACACATCGCTCATCTATTAACTTTGACGGTAATTATATTAACTTGATTCCAAATTTACTTTTGTTATCAGATTTTATTCCTGCATCAGGTCTGTTTGCAATCCCTAGCTGGACGCTTATAATTGAGATAAAGTTTTATCTTATTTGTTTAGTATTTTTCTTTTTTTGTAAAAAAATCGATCTAAAACATATAATTATCTATTCAATAGTAGGTTATCTTATAACACTTGGTTTAATAGATTATTTGATAAAAAATGGCGATCATTTTTGGGTAGATGGAAACACAACATTCAGAAATATTTCACTCTCATCATTTGCTAATCAATTTTCTAGTTTTAAGTTTTTTAAAATACAAATGTCAATTTTTTTGGTAAAAACAATTTCTTTTACAATAATAATGTTTATTGGCAGTGTTGCATATCTGCACTACACAAATAGAATCGATGCAATAACTATGATTTTATCAATAGTTTTATTGTTGTTTTTATCAAATATTTTAAGATTTGAAAACAATATAGCAATTGCAAAAGAATATATTATGCCGATGGTTGTTTTTATTTTATTATACTTAAATGCGCCAAATATAAAGCTACCTAAGTTCGTAATTTTCTTGGCCGATATATCTTATTCTATGTACCTATCTCATAATTTGGTGGCTCAAACAATGTTTCCAAATTTCTATTCTGGCAATATTGAAAATCGTAATATATGTGCTGTTTTAGTTATAATATGCACAATATTTGTTTCTTGGTTGCTTTTTAAATATATTGAAAAACCAGCAATTAATTTTAGTAAAAAACTCTTTATAAAGTAGGAGTAGTATATCTTAATTTATCAATAATAGATATCTTCAAATATATAAGTTTTCTAATTTATAAGGGCCTTGACTAGTTAAGTAAATCTTAACTATTATTTTAACCTTATGAATAAAGGAAAAAACAAATATTGCAATCGTTCCCGAATTTCCAAGAAGAAGTTTCATCAAAATAAAAATACTTCAAAATCTCTCGAAATTTTTTCTCAGAAATATGGGAATGTTTTATATACTTGTTTTGCATAGACAAATTAAGGCTTTAATTGATATCAAAATCAACTAAAATTGTCTAGACCCTAAATTATTATGGCGGTCAAGAAAAAGTATCTGAAAAACTCACAAAAATGGGTGATCCATACCAAACTGTTATATATATGAAACCTTTAAATATTTCTGAAGTAATAGGGCTTATTGATAACAATAAGCTTGAAGAATTGGGTAAGTTTTACAAAGTTGATAAAGCTTAACCATAAACGACATATGGTTTTTGACTAATTTACTTGGATGTAGTGCAGAAGAAATAACACAGATCTATAAAAAATCAAACCAACTACAAGGTTTTAAATACCACTACTGAATTTCACTCTATTACTCGAAAAAGAGATCATCAAAGACCTTATCATAATGTCAGGAGGCAATCCAAAACTTGTGGAGGATAGGCTATGATAGTTGATTTTAAAGGGTTTAAGGAACTTTCGACAGGTGTGGGCTGAAGCTCTCCTTCTTTGTCATCCTGCGCGAAGTCGCAGGATCTATTGCTTTTCTGGATCCTGCAACTCCGTCCAGGATGACAGAACTAAAAATCGGAATTATGAATCTGGTCTACAACATGATCTGTCTAGGACAACTCATTAAACGAGATAGGATATCTGATTCTGAGACTACCTAAAAGTTTTTTAAAATTTGCGATATATTAAAGACAAGCAACAGCAAAAAACTTAAAATTAAATTCTTTAAGCTGTATAGTGTTAATTATCTTGACAATCTATTTGTTCTAAATATAATTGTGGAGCTTTGGCATTAGTGGCTACATAATTAAATAGTAGCTTAAAATAATAAATTTCCAGCCTTTAAATTAAATTAAGGTTTCAATGCTTAAATGTTTTAAATATAGAAAATGATGTATAAGCTTTATGCCATTTTCCAAATTTAAACAAAGTAAATTGATGATTTGAAATTTTAGTTAATGTTTTTTTAAGCATTAACTAAATGAAAATTCAATTTAAAATATGGAAAATGATATTAGAGTTAGTTTCTAGTTTATTCTTCTTTTTTGTGTTTCTATATTAAAAATATTGCAAACAATTAATTAGCCTAATATCGCTATATCGCTATGTTTTTAATAATTTTTTTAAGATTATTAGGCCTTAGCTTCAATTATATTGCTTATTTTTTGATTGCTGCATTTTAATGAATATGGTTTTCATTGATGAGCTTAAAAGCCTATTTACTAGCTTGACAGAGCATAATTAAAACTTCCTATCATAATTTAATTATTGTGATAATTAACAAATATTTATATAAAAATGAGTAATGAAATAAAATTTAGTGATCTAGGGCTTTCGCCTGAGATGATGGAGAGGCTTAATAATAAAGGCTTCGAAAATGCAACACCGATTCAAGCGCAAGCGATTCCTTTTCTTTTAACCCAGAACCAAGATTTAATCGGTAAAGCACAAACCGGAACTGGTAAAACCGCAGCTTTTGGCATTCCAATTATTGAGCAATTAAAGCCCAATAGTAAAAAGGTTCAAGCTATAATTTTAGCCCCAACTCGTGAGCTTGCAATGCAAGTTAGTGAAGAGTTAAATTCTTTTTACTTGCTAAAAAACAGAATAATTGCAGTTTATGGTGGACAACCAATAGAGAAGCAGATAATGCAATTAAAAAAGGGTGTTGATATAGTGGTTGGAACTCCCGGTAGAATAATTGATCACATTGAAAGAAAAACAATTGATCTTTCTCAAATTTCTCATTTAGTTTTGGATGAAGCGGATGAAATGCTTAATATGGGTTTTGTTGAGGATATCGAAACCATTCTTAAGAGTGCTCCTGCAAATCGTAAAACTATATTATTTTCAGCTACAATGCCTAGCCATATTGAGAATTTGGCAAAAAAATATATGAAAAATTATCAAATTATTTCAGTAATTAATCGTTCAGATTCTGGTAAAACTAATATTGAGCAAAGTTTATTAGTGGTTGATAATAGTGATAAATTTGAAGCTCTATTTCGTATTATTGAGAATGAAGATAAATTTTATGGTATGGTTTTTTGTCGCACAAAAATGGATGCGGACGATATTTCTAGCAAATTAATTGCTCGCTCATTGAGTTCCGAAGCTCTTCATGGCAATGTTTCTCAATCTCAAAGAGAAAAAATATTGCAAAAATTCCGTAATAAAAAAATTAATATTTTAGTGGCAACGGATGTTGCTGCCAGAGGGATAGATGTTGATAATTTAACACATGTGGTTAATTATTCCTTGCCTCAAGATACAGAAAGCTATGTTCACAGAATTGGCAGAACTGGCAGAGCTGGTAAGAAAGGTATAGCAATTACCATTATTACTCCTTCTGAACATCGCAAAGCAATGGAAATTCAAAGAGTTACTAATAATAAACTAAATAGTTATGAATTGCCAACTGTTGATAATATTGTTTCTAGTAAAAAGCAAAAAATAAAAAGCAATATTATTGAATCGGTTGCTAGTATTGATCCTTCAACTCTAGAATTAGCAAGAGAAGTAATGACAGATTGTGGTGAAGATAATGAGCAAATTATTGCGGCATTGCTAAAAATGGCATTCAGGAATCAGTTAGATAAAAGTAAATTCCGTGAATTAAGGCAAGTTTCCATAAGACCTAGAGATAATAATTCTAGCTTTGGCGGTTCTTCTTATAAATCTAGTAACTATGGAGGGGGCAGAAATTCTTCATTTGGCAATAGATCTTCTCGTTTTAATGAAGGCTCTTCTAGAGATAGGGGTTATTCTCGTTTTAATGAAGGCTCTTCTAGAGATAAAGGCTCTTCTCGTAGTTTTAATTCTTCTCAAGCAAGCTACAGTAATGATTCTAATTACAATGATGATGGCTCTATCCGTCTCTTTATAGCTAAAGGTAAGAATGATAATTTTGATGAATTATCATTAACTAGCTTTATAAAAAAAGAAACAGGGGTAGATTATAAAAATATTAATAATATCAAAATTCTTGATCAATTCTCTTTCTTTGCTGCAGAAGCAAAAGAAGCTAAAAAAATTCTGGATATTTTTCAGCAAAAATCACAGAATGGTAAATCTTTAATTACAAGAGCAAAAGAAAGAAAATAATAATAACTTTATTTTTAATCAATTTTAACAATGCAATTTATTGATGAAGTAAAAATATCATTAAAGGCTGGAAATGGGGGCAAAGGAGCATCTAGTTTTCGTCGGGAGAAGTTTATTCCCAATGGCGGTCCAGATGGTGGAGATGGTGGTAGAGGTGGCAACATAATATTTGAAGCCAATCGTGATCTCAACACTCTAATTGATTTCCGTTTTCAGCAGCATTTTATTGCTAAAAATGGAGTTGCAGGGCAAGGTCGTAATAAAAGCGGTTTATCGGGAGAAGATCTTATTCTTAAAGTGCCCGTTGGAACTCAAATATTCAATGAAGATTCTGAAATATTATTGGCTGACATGCTGGAACATCAGCAAAGAGTAGTAATAGCCAAAGGTGGAAGAGGCGGTCTCGGAAATAGCAATTTCAAAAGTTCAATTAATCAAGCGCCAACATTTTCTCAAGTTGGAGAAGTTGGTGAAGAATTATGGGCAAGGCTACAATTAAAATTATTGTCAGATGCTGGTTTGCTAGGTTTGCCAAATGCTGGAAAGTCAACTTTTCTTGCCTCTACTACAAGAGCTAAGCCAAAAATCGCGGATTATCCATTTACAACACTTAAGCCACAATTGGGTGTCGTTTATGTTGATGATTGCGAGTTTGTGTTGGCAGATATTCCCGGTTTAATTGCAGGTGCTAGTGAAGGCAAGGGTTTGGGAGATCGCTTTCTTAAGCATATAGAGCGATGTGGAGTATTGTTGCATTTAATTGATTCTAGTGCTGAAGATGTAATTGAAAGCTATAAAATTATTCGTAATGAGTTGGAATCTTACGATTTCGATCTAATTCTAAAGCCTGAAATTATAGCTCTAACCAAGATAGATCTAATCAGCGAAGAAGAATTACTTGCAAAAATCAACATTCTTCAAAAGCACTTAAGGAAAATCAAAATTAATAGCAAGATATTTGCTATTTCTGCTCCTATAAATCAAGGTCTTACGGATTTACTAAGGACATTGCATCAAATTATTCAAAATCATAATCAACAACAAAAAAATATTGATAATCACCAGCAATATGACAACTTCCATAAAGATCAAGAGGAATCAATCCTTAGAGCAAAGAAAGATCAATAAAAAATCATATTATGATTTTGGTATTAGATCTGAATTAATAGCAAAAATTTTTTTAAGAATAAAATTTTATAAAATAATTGCTACTCGTTTCAAAAATCGTTTTGGAGAGATTGATATTATTGCCTCAAAAGGCAATAATTTAATTTTTATTGAAGTCAAAGCAAGAAGTGGTAAAAATATTTCACTAGATGATATTTTTTCTCTTCGACAAAGCATTAGAATTAAATCTGGGGCAGAGTTTTTTCTTAACAGAAACAAAAATTTTACTAATTGCAATTATCGTTTTGATTTAATTACGGTTAGTAAGTTAGGTTTTTGTAGGCACTACAAAAATTTTTGGCAATAGTTAAGATTTAATTGATAATATTGCATCATCTTTAATTGATTTTAATATTTTTATCATTTCTGAGCTTGATTCTTCTAGTAGTTGATAATTGCTTGATCTAAAAACTAAAGAAGTTCCGCCATCAAATGGATAACTACCCATTGAAACTGCTGAATATTTTTTTTGTATTTCGGTTAGAGGTCTTGCAATAACACTCTCTGTAAGAGTTATTTTTATTTCAATTGATTTGATTTTTTCTCCAACTTTTAATTGCGATTTAGCAACCTCAAACATTACTTGAAATATTTTTGGAATTCCTGCCATAACAAAAACATTGCCAATTATAAAACCGGGGGCTGATGATATTGAGTTTTCTAGTAAAGTTGCTGAACGAGGCATATAAGCCATTTTGAGCCTTGCTTCATTAATATTTTCTGCTCCATAGTGTTGGATTAATATTTGTTCGGCAGTCAGATTTTTTTCAAATATATCATTGAATGCTTTTGCTACTGATTCGCTGGTAATATCATCGTGAGTTGGCCCTATTCCTCCGCTTGTAAAAACATAATCAAATTTATTTCTTAGGCTGTTAACAGCAGAGATTATTTCCTCCTCAATATCGGCAACCACTCTTACTTCTCTAAGATTTATGCCCATTTCTGTAAGGTTCTTGGCAATAAAGTTAATATTTTTATCTTCTGTTCTGCCAGATAAAATTTCGTCGCCTATAATCAACAAAGCACTAGTAATAGAGTTTTTGGTCATTTTATTTTTGTTTGGTGTGTTCGGCGGGAATTGAACCCACAACCCTTGCCTTCGGAAAGCAATACTCTATCCAATTGAGCTACGAACACTTATTGATATTGCCTTAAATATGATTTTAAGGTTGAGTAATTTAAGTTAAATTGCTGTTTAAATAATTATTTTCTATAAATTCTATTAGATATCAAGCTTTTTATATGTTGAATATCTTGATCTGTAAATTCAACTTCAATATCTAGATAATTGATAATTTTTTTGTAAGATGTTGGAAATTTTACCCAATCTTTTTTGGTTGTAATTAGCTCGCAATTGTACTCTTTTGCTTTTATAGTTAATTTTTTAAGTTCTTCGTTGCTGTAATGGTGATGATCGGCAAAATTTATTTTTTCAATTAATGTTAAATTTTGTTTAGTCAAAAAATTAAAGAATTTGTTAGGATAGGCTAATCCGCAGAATGCTAGATATTTATTATCAAGATTAAATTGATTTAAATTTTTAGAAATAGTTTTGGCGAAAATAATTTTGCCTTGATAGTATTTTTTAATTAAATTTAAATTCTCGTCATTAATTTCATTAATTATAATAATTAAATCAGCAATTGCTAAACCTGATTTTATATTCTGGCGGAGTGGTCCAGCAGGTATTAATTTACAATTTCCAAAAGCTACAAAGCCATCAATTACAATAATTTTAATATCTTTAAATAGGTTGTTATTTTGCAAGCCATCATCAAGAATTATTGCTTCTATTTCTTTCATTTGCTCAATTTGCTTAGCCCCAAAAGCTCTGTTGCTAGCAATAAAAGTTTTTGCTACTTCATTAAGTAAAATTGCCTCGTCACTAACCTTGTTTAATTGCTCTATTGCTTGATTAACAGATGAAAATTCTTGTTTCTCGCCCTTATAGCCTCTAGTAAGATAAACGAATTTTTTATTGATTAAATTTTTAATAATTTTCCCAATAGCAATTGCGGTTGGGGTTTTGCCCGAACCGCCTGCAATTAGATTGCCAATACAGATAACGGTTTTATTGATTTTTGTTTTTTTGGTAAAAATAGAATCAATTTTTGTGCCAAGTAAATAAAGCCAGCTAAATGGAATTAATATATAGCTAATTATGTTGTTAGAAGCCCAAAATTGCGGAGTTTTCATTGTAAAATTAATAGTAAATAACAAAATATATTTTCATTTTAAAATATTTTGTCAATAATTGAAAGTCATCTTTTATTTATTATAATTTAAAACTCTAATTACAAATGAAATTAACAACTTATAATATATTAATGCTGATTAATGCTATTTGTTGGGCAATAACTTATATTTTAATTATAAAAGCAAATTTTAGTTATAAAAAATGTGTGATGCCAACCTTCTCTCTTGCTACTAACATAATTTGGGAAGTGGTATTTTCTTTTATTTATCCGCACCAAGTTCCACAAATTTATTTTGATTATATTTGGCTTACTCTAGATGTTATTATTTTTATGCAATTATTATTTTTTAATCAAATAAATAAAAGGAATCTATTGTTGCTGTTGTTTTTTAGTTTTATATTTATAGTTCTTTGTGTTTATAATGGTGATAAGTGGGGAATTTATAGTGCCTTAATAACAAATTTAATAATGTCAATTTTATTTATATTAGAAATAATTAAAAGCAGGTCTGAAGGTCACTCTTTAGCAATTGGCTTGACTAAAATGCTAGGAACGGCAATTGCATGCATTGCATTTTATTTTTATATTCCCCAAATGCAAAATTTATTTATAATAGGAATGTTTATAGCTATTTTGATATTTGATATTATTTATTGTATGATTTTGGCTAAGTATATTAAAATATCGAATTTTATTTTCTAAAATTATTTATGAAAAAATAAATTTACAATATCGTTAATTGTAGTAAAGATCATTAAGCTAATTAAAATTGCAAAACCGATTCGGAAGGCGATTTCTTGCACCTTAACATTAATTGGTCTACCAATAATTGCCTCTATCAAATAAAATAATAAATGCCCGCCATCAAGCATTGGAATTGGCAATAAATTCATAACCCCAAGATTAATTGATATCATTGCTCCAAACCATAAAACCATCATTATGCCAAGCTCAATAGTTTTTCCCGAATATTTTGCTATTTTTACTGGTCCGCCTAGTTCTTTGATAGAGCGATTGCCGATTAATAAATCTTTTAAGGTTACTAAAATTGATTTTGAAATCTGCCAAGTTTCAATATTTGCCCTAACAAATGATTGAAAAATATTTAATTGATAATGTTGAATATCGGTAGCAATAACCCCAATTGTTGGCACTTTCATTTTCTCTTTGAAGATATTCTCAACTTCTACTAATTCTGGAGTTAAATTAAAATTTAATTTTTGTTGTTCTCTGATTACTGTTAGGGATATTTCTCGTTCTCCCGCTTCGATTACCGCAATTCTTAATTCGTCAAAATCATCAATTTTTTTATTATTGATAGCAATTATTTCATCGCCTTTTTTTAATTCTACTAGTTCTGCTGGGCTGTTAGGCTTAATGTCGCTAATTTTATTGGCAATAATATTATGCCCGCGAATATTGAAAATAAAGGTTAGAATAACTATTGCTAAGATGAAATTAGCAATTGGCCCAGCTGAAACAATTGCAATTCTTTGATAAACATTTTTAAAAATAAAGCTGTGTTTTTTCTCTGCCTCCGACATTTTGTTAAATGCTGTAAAATCAGGCTTTGAAGCGGGGTTAGCATCGCCAAACATTTTAACATATCCACCGAAAGGCAACCAGCAAAATTTCCATCTAGTTTTATAGCGATCATAAAAGCCGAAGATTTCTTTACCAAAACCAATTGAGAATTCTTCAATTCTAACTTTACAGGCTCTAGCAACAATAAAATGCCCAAATTCGTGAATAAAAACAATTGCCGACATAATTACAATGAAAGCAAATAAATTTTGAATAATAATATTAATAATTGACATTGTTTAAAATATTGAGTTGGCAATTGTTCTTGCTTGTTTGTCACAAGCAATAATTTCTTCAATTGTTGATAATTTGCGGTGATTAATTTGGTTAAGACTTTTTTCAATAATAGTAGTTATTTTATCAAAAGTAATTTCTTTTTTCAAAAATTTTTCAACCGCTATTTCATTTGCTCCATTTAAAACAACTAAGGCACTGCCTTCTGTTTCTAGTGCTTGATTGCATAATTTTACTGCAGGAAACTGCGAATCGTCGACTTCAAAAAATTCAAGCCTATTGATTTTTGCTAAATCAAACTTTTTAATTAATTGATTTTGATATAAATCTAGTCTTTTAGGAAATTCAAGAGCATAGGAAATTGGAGTTTTCATATCGGGGTAGCTAAGCATAGCAAGGCTAGAACCATCTCTATATTCAACCATACCATGAATAATTGATTGTGGGTGAATTAATATTTTTAATTGTGATTTTGCAACGGGAAAAAGGCGATATGCCTCGATCATTTCTAGGCCTTTATTCATCATTGTAGCACAATCAATTGATATTTTTGCTCCCATTTGCCAATTAGGATGTTTTAATGCTTCTTCAACTGTTATTTGTTTAGGATCTTTGCGATTGCGGAAGAAGGGACCTCCAGAGGCGGTTATGGTTATTTTTTCAATATTATCAATATTTGCCTGTTCGAAAACCTGAAAAATTGCATTATGTTCGGAATCAATTGGCAGTAGACTTATTTTTGATTTCTTAACTTCTTCCATAATGATATCTCCAGCAACAACCAAAGATTCCTTATTGGCAATGGCAATATTAGAGCCAGCTTTGATTGCATTGATTGTAGGCAAAACCCCCGCAGAGCCAACAATTGCTGAAAATAAAATATCGCATTTGATTTTTGCAACTTCATTAATTGATTCAATGCCAGAAAGAACTTGACAATTATTAATGTGAGATAAGGCATCTTTAACGGTTTGTTGATGTTGTGGGTTTTCAATTACTATAAATAAAGGTTTTAACAGTAGGGCTTGAGAAATTAATTCTTGAAAATTTTCTTTTGCGGTAAGGGCGATAATTTGATATTTTTCTGCATCAACTTTAATTATCTCAACAACATTCTTACCAATTGAGCCAGTTGAGCCTAGGATTGTGATGGTTTTTGCCATTTAATTATTTAATTTTGATTTGATTTTTTCTTCGGCGATTATTTTTTCAATATTTTGTAGATTATTTTGGCTTTTATCAATAAGAAAGTTAATTTCTGGAACCATTCGCAACTCAATTTTTTGTGCTAATTGATGCCTAAAAACAGGTGCCATTTGATTTAATTGTTTAATGATTTCCTTTTCAATCTTAGCAAAATAAGATTCATTATGATCGGCTTCATTTTTCTTGGTTAAGTGAAAAATATCAATGTAAATTTTTGCATTCTTTGCATCTGGGCTAATATCTGCCTCGGTAATAGTTATGTAGCAGTTTTTGGCTGTAGAAATATCGTTTCTTAAAAAAATGTCGGCTAATATTCTTTTAATATTTTCCCCTATCTGCAATTGTCTTTGGCTTTTTTTCATAATGAAGTTTAAATAAATTGATGCTGAAACTCTATATTTAATGATATAATTTTCCATCTGTCAAGAATTTAGCTTATTATTCTCCCTTAAAAAATTATTAACAGAGATGGTCAAAGGCGAAGCCTTGAGCAGGAGAAGGTCGATAATATTCTTAACATTAAGATAAAATCGCCTTTATTATTTTAGTTATTGCCTTAAAGAGCTATTTTGCTGGAGAATCGACTTTATCTTTTTGAAAAGGATCTCTGTTTAAATAATCTCTATAATCTTGCTTTTCGATATATTTCTGCTTTATTAGCTCTTTGGAAACATTGGAAATTTTAATTTCTTTAAGATTGTTCGGAAATCTTTTGTATATTGACTTATAAATAAAACTCTTAATTATTTGTTCTAAATGTTCTTTATCTTTATCTTCTAGCTTCTCTTTAACTAATTTATCAAAAAATTTACTAAACTTTTCTTCGTCAAATGGGTGTCGGTATTCCCAATCATTATCGATCACTAATCCAATATCTTCATTATAATAATGTAGAGATGGTTTTTTAAATTTAAGATGTTGTTGGTTAATTTGTGCTATATTATGAAGAGCATCTTTAAAATATTGTTTTTGATCGGGATTATAATAAATCTCATATGCAAGCTCTTTAAAAAACTTTTGAAATTCAGAGCCACTAATAAAAACCTCGCCATCTGTTAATATATTTTCAAGCAATTGCCAAACATTTCCGCTGGCATTATTAAGTGCATTATATTCTTGTGGGTCAAAAATGCTGAAAATAGTCATTGCAAGCAATTTGGCACGGGCTTTATTATCTTTATCATAAATTTTATCGCTAAATTTAAGTCTTTCAATAAAATTATATTGGTTGCAAATATTATGAGCAATTCTTTGGTCAATTACTGTATTCGTGCAAAGAATTTCTAGCACTTTTTCTAGTTCATCTTTTTCTGCTGAATTGATTGTTTTTTCTTTGGTGATGAGCTCTAGTATTTCTTCTTTTGCAGTATGATTATTGTTAAATTTTAACACAGGAATGATAATATCAAAAAATTTGCAAATATCATCTACTGATTTTTGTGGCTCCTTGTTTTGATTGGCTAAGTTTTGGTTATTATCTTTAGGTACAAAAAGCCCTGAATTCAAGGCATAAAGAAAGGGTAGTGTTTTATTTTTTAATCGATAATTAATTATTAGAGAAATTTCTCGCAAAGCAGTGAATATTTCAATATCATTGAAGCGGTCAAGGTCTTCCACTAGTACAAAATAATTTTTTTTGGCAATTTCCTCTAAAATAAAAATAATTTGTGCAAGATGCTTATAAAAAGGATTTTTTGATATTTCTAAATCGACATTTGGGCTTTTAAGGTTGATTTTACTAAAACCAAGGTTTTTTAAAAAAATAAAAAAATTGATTAATTGCCAAAATATTAGCGAAAAACAACCAAGCAAGACTATATAAAAACTAATTTTAGTATAGTTGCCAAGTAAGACTATATCAAGATTAATTTTATTAAAAGTAATAAAGGCAAAAACAAGCGAAAATAAAAATGCAGAAAACCCTTGCAGTAGCTTGTTGGGCCTATATACAGACTGTAAAATAGAATTAGGAACAGCAACTTTTGCTTGCCAAAACAATAATTCAAGGATCTTCTCTTTTATTGTGTCTGTTTTATCCTTTATTGTATCTGTTTTATCTTTTGTTTCGCTTGACTCTAATGAAATTTTAGCCAGCGAAAGGCGAATGACATTTTTTTTCTCATCGTCAAGAAAATTTTCAATGATTGTGCTTTTACCTGAAGCATAATCGCCAATTAAGCCAATATTATAGATTCTATCGGTCGATAAAGCCTTTTTAATGTAGTTTATATAAAGCTGGTTTGGTTTATTGACACTGCCCTCGGTGTTTGGACCTAATCGCATAATTTCTGGAAGAGTATCTGGAGTTTTAGGATTGGAACCTTTGCTAAAGCGAAAAAGGCTTGATATTTTATTCTTCATAAAGCATATTTTGTTGAGAAGAGAGTGTTTTGGCTACACACAAATATTAAAGCACAATTCATTGTGCTAAAAGTATTTTTTAATAAAATTGTTTAGTTTATTCTTTATTTTGTATTTTATAACTTTTTTAAAGTTAAATTTTTTGTAAAATGATTTTTGATTCATTTCTGTTGGAAAATTAATTTTTGATGCATAGTTTTGAGTATCTTCAATAAAAACCTTTTGATTCATTTCTGTTGGAAAATTAATTTTTGATGCATAGTTTTGAGTATCTTCAATAAAAACCTTTAGGTGAGATTTAAAAACCTCTATAGAAGAGTAAAAATCTTGCTGTGCCTGATTAATTTGAGATTTTGCTATTTCAAGGTTTTTATTGCTATATTCTGTAAAGCATGCCTTTTGTCCAAGTTCATAACTAGATATTAAATTTCCGTCAAAATACTTATTTTTTATTAAAAAAACTGGGCATCCACATAATATAGCTTCGGTTATTAAAGAAGTGTCCTCATATGTTGCAAAAACCTCAGCATTTCTTAGTAAGTTAGCAACTTCAATAGTTGTGGGAGAGTCTGGTAGCCCTCTTGTAATTTCTGTGGCATTGCTGGTTATTTCAAAAGTTTTTTCTTTAAAATTATTTTTGTATTTAGAAGCATAATAAATCATTCCGCTTCTTTTATTGTTGTTTGAAGGGGGGTAGAAAATTGATGTGTCAACTATAGGCATAAACAAAATCTTAGATTTAAGATTTGCATTTGTTACATAGTTGGATATTCTTTGTGAATATGTAAATATTAAATCAGAGAATTCAAAACTTTTATCTTGTAATAAAAAGCCAGGATAATGAAGAAGATAATTAACAAAACAAGTTGCATTTAGCTTGTTGTGGTTAATTACATCGCTATAAATAACTATTGGAGTAAGATTATGTTGCCTATGAATTTGAAACATATGAACATCAATAATTGGGGTAATAAGATTTGGATTTGAGCAAAAGCTATTGTTTTCAGGCACTAAAAATGCTGGATAACCTAAAATGTTTAGGTGGTGGCATAAATAATGTAGAACCTTAATTCCAGCAGATTGTTGAGAATAAGATGGGGCAACTATATAATAAGGAAAACGTTTTTTATAAACTAAAATATCATTTATTGTATTATTTGTGATCATAGATAAAATTAAAGGTTTCTTTTAACATTGTTTGCAGATCGTGAATTGTAACTTTGTATTGAGTTGCAAGGAATGTAAATTGCCTTGAGTCTCCAGCATAATACTGCTTTTCCATCGTTACATCTAGTTCTCTTGAAATTTTAATATTATCTTGTGATGTTTTAGCTATTTCTTCAGCTAATACACCCAGCTCAATAGAATCTTTAGTTGATGCATCAAATATTAGGCTTTTCTCCAACTTATTTTTATCTAATAGCCAAGCTAAACAAACCTCAAAAATATTTGAAATATGAACATAATTTCTATAAGTCAAAGACTGCGAGTTAATAGCAATTGTTTTATTTTCTATTGCCTGACATATAAAATTAGACAAAGCATAAGCATTGTATTTGTTTATATAAGGCCCAGCCACATTAAAAACTCTAGGAATGATTATTTCGCAATTTTTAGAGAGTGTTAAATCAATAAAATATTTTTCATCTTCTTTTTTTAGTCTTCCATATAAATTTGATTCATTGTAGACTGCTCCAGATGAGATATAAAGCATTTTATTAACATTATTCGTGTTGATTATGTTAGTTACAAGGCTTCTTATCTCTAAATTTATTTTTATAAAATCTGCTTCAGAGTTTGTAAACATTGCATCTTGCGTTAGAAAGGCAAAATGCAAAATAATATATTTTTTATTTTTTTGTAAAAGAGTGGAGTAGTCGATACACTTAACAATCAATCCTTTTTGCAATTTAATCTCTTTAGTAGAGTTGCTTATGGCAAAAACTCTTTCCGTGAATTCATCAGCTAAATTATTGTGTAAAATTTCAAGAATATACTTGCCAAACCAGCCATTTGCTCCTGTTACTATGAAGCAAAAATCCATCTCGTGAAATTTTTTTATAATTTGTGCTAAATTCATAAAACAGTGTTACTTCCGAAAAACAAAGCTCTTGATGGTTTTAATTACATAATCGAGATGAATCTGTTCAAGACCGGGGTAAACACCAATCCAAAAAGTGCTATTCATAACGATGTCGCAATTTTTTAAATCTCCTACAATTCGATAATTTTTGTTTTTCATATAAGGCTGTTTAAGTAGGTTCCCACCAAACAATAAGCGGGTGCCGATTTTATTTTCTTCTAAATGCTCAACTAATTGATTGCGAGAAAATTTTGTATTGTTTCTAACTGTAATTGGAAATCCGAACCAAGATGGTTTGGCATTTGCCGAAAATTTAGGTAAAATCAAAAATTCTTCCAATTCTTTTAAGCCATCAAAAAGAATGTCAAAATTTTCTTGCCTTTTTTTGATAAAACTATCCAAGTGCTTTAATTGAGAAACTCCAACCGCAGCCTGCATATCGGTGATTTTTAAATTATAACCAACATGAGAATAGGTATATTTGTGATCGTAGCCAAAAGGTAATTCGCCTAACTGTTGACAAAATCTTTTATTGCAAGTGTTATCTTTTCCTGGTTCGCAATAGCAATCTCTTCCCCAATCTCTGATTGATTCTAAGGCTCTCTTTAAAAGACTTCTATTAGTAAAAACCGCACCGCCTTCGCCCATTGTTATGTGATGAGCGGGGTAAAAGCTTAAAGTGCCAATATCGCCAAAAGTTCCGACTTTCTGACCATTATATTCAGCTCCTAAAGCATCGCAAGTATCTTCTACTAAAAATAAATTATGCTTATCGGCAATTGCTTTTATTGCATCTAAATCAAAAGGGTTTCCTAGCGTGTGAGCAATCATAATAGCCCTAGTTTTTGGAGTGATCGCCTCTTCTAATTTTGAGATATCCATATTGTAGCTAGGAATATTAACATCCAAGAAAACGGGAGTTAAGCCATTGATTAAAATCGGATTAATTGTTGTTGGGAAGCCCGTGGCGCAGGTTATAACTTCGTCGCCTGCTTTTAGTGCTTTATCTTTTAGCAAATGCGATGTTAGGGCGGTGAGTGCCAATAAATTAGCAGAAGAACCAGAATTGCAAGTAAGAGCATGTTTAACTCCTAAAAATTTTGCCAAAGACTGTTCAAATTCACGGTTAAATCTGCCAGTAGTAAGCCAAAAATCAAGGGCTGACTCGACAAGACTCTGCATATCGGTGTGGTCGTAGACTTTACCAGAAACGGGCACATAGGTTTTTCCCGGAATAAATTCAGGCTTTTTATGTTCAGTTTCAAAATAATTTTGTACTGATTGAAGAATGTTTTCTTTTATGTTGGACATATATAAATTAAATTATGTTTTTTGGAATGCCATAGTTAAGGGAGATGTTGCCTTCTAAATCAATTTTGTTTCTCGCAAAAGATTCAAAATCGTGTTTTAATTTTGGTAAACTTGGTAAGTAGAGTTTGGAAATTTTTTTCTTAATTTTATTGTTGATAAAAATGTGAATCAAATATAAAAAATATTTATCTGAAAGTTGTAGATATTTTTTAATTTTTTGAAGATCTTGTAAAAATATTGTTAATTCAGGAAAATTGTTAATAATATTTTGTAAAAGATCTACATAATCAGAAACTGCTATTGATAGCTTTTCTTTGTTTTGTAGTTTAATTTTATAAGATTTGATATCAATTAAAAAAGAGTGCAAAATATTATTTAAAACAAAGCTTTCAGAACTAATGTAATTTTCTCTTGAAAGAGCAGTTTCTCTTGAATTGAAAAAAATTTCTAATGGTAATTTAGTTTTATTAGAAGCGAACTTTATAAGTCTAATAAATCCATAGGTCCATGAATATCTAGGCATTAAATTATTTTCAATCGCAATTGCTGATATTCTGTTAAATTCTCCAGAAGATGTATTTTCTGTCATTAATACAAGCGGCTTGCATACTAATAAAGATTTAGATTTAAAAAATGAAATAAATAAAGATATTGAATAGCTATAAATTGTTGATATTTTAATAGCCTCCTCAAAGCAAATCTTATTAAATTTATTATTCTTAAAACAAATAGATGCAAATGAAGTGGTAATATTCCAAAATCCAAGATCTAAAAACATTTTTGATGTTTTATATTCTATGTATTTTATTTTGTTTGAAGATGCTCTATCATAGTTTTGTGTTACAGAAAATGATGGTATCTTGTTGTTAATATTGCCATTTTTTATTGGTATATAGCTATATCTAAAATTTTTATAAATTGTTTTTTTTAACCACTCTATATTATGAACGATTAAATCATATTTATTAGTATTTATTATTTTTATAGTTTCTGATATTGCAAAAATTCTCATATAATCATCATCACCAAAGCTCCAAATATAATCGCCATGGCATAATTCTATAGCATTAAAAAGCGATTCCTCGGCCGATTTATAAAATTCTTTATGTTTGTAATATTTTATATATTCATAATTTTGTGCAAAACTCAAAACGATTTCTTCGGTATTGTCGCTTGAAAAATTATTAGCAATAACAATCTCTATATTTTCTGTGCCACCATTGTTTTGATAATATTTTATAGAACGAATTATTCTTTTTAAACATGTCCCTATATATTTAGCTCTATTTCTGGTTGGAATTAAAATGGTAAGCTTAGGATTGAATTTAGTATTTTGCATAATTCTCAATTAAATTATTGCTTAACATTACAATATTTTTTTTATTGGTGTAAAAATTTTTATACCAAGCAACGGTATTGAGTAAACTGTTGTTAATGTCCCATTTTGGTTGCCAGTTTAAATCTTTTTTAACCTTGGTGCAATCTAGATACAATAAGTTTGCTTCATGCAAATTGTTTTTATTTTCTTGAATTTCTATTTTATTATTACCGCCCCATAATTCGCAAACTGTGCTTGCTACAAATTCAACATCTCTTTGGCTTTCTTGTTCTGGGCCAAAATTCCAGTTTAATAAAGTTGTTTGTTTTGGCAAGCTCCATAAATATTCTGCTACCAGCATATAACCAGCCAGAGGTTCTAAAACATGTTGCCATGGCCTTATAGCTTTTGGGCTTCTAATGATAGGATTTTTGTTTTCAACTAAAGTTTTAATTAAATCGGGGATTAATCTATCTTCTGCCCAGTCGCCACCGCCAATAACATTGCCAGCCCTTACTGAGGCAATTTTGCCATAATTTTGATTTGGTATAAAATATGATTTGGTGTAAGCTGAAACCACTAATTCAGCGCAGCCTTTTGAATTGCTGTATGGATCGTTGCCACCCATTTTATCATTCTCACGATAACCCCAGATTTGCTCTATGTTTTCATAGCATTTATCACTGGTTACTATAATTGTTGCCAAGGTTGAGTTGGTCTTTTTGATTGCCTCAAGCACATTGATAGTTCCCATAACATTGGTTTGATAGGTTTCAATTGGATTATAATAAGAATATCGAACTAAGGGCTGAGCAGCAAGATGAAAAACAATTTCTGGCTTAAATTTAGCAAAAATATTATTTAGCTTTTCTAAATCGCGAATATCACAAATATTGTGTTCTATATTTTTAGATAATTCTAATGAATTAAATAAATTTGGATTAGTGTTTGGCTGAAGAGAAATTCCACAAATTTTTGCCCCTAAATTTTGAAGCCATAAAGTAAGCCAACTACCTTTAAAACCAGTATGCCCGGTAATTAGAACTTTTTTATTCTTCCAAAAATTTTGATTAATTATTTTTGTATTTTCAGTTTTTACCATATTTTCCAAGGAGCTTTATTATTGTTCCACAACGAGCATAAATAAGAGTGGTCTCTTACTGTATCCATAGGTTGCCAAAAGCCATTATGTAAATAAGAGATTAACTCTTTTTGCTTTGCAATATTTTCGAGCGGTTCTTTTTCAAAAATTGCATCATCATCTCTGATGAAATCAAGAATTTTAGGCGATAAAACAAAATAACCGCCATTTATATAACCACCTTCATTGTCTGGCTTTTCAACGAAGCCTTCAACCATATTGTTTTTACCAAAATGCAGGGCACCAAATCTTGCGGTTGGAATTACACCAGTAACAGTTGCAATTTTGTTATGTGAATTATGAAATGCAAAAAGTCTAGAAATGTCAACATCGGCAACGCCATCGCCATAAGTCATAAAAAAAGGCTTATCTTTATCTAGATATTTTGCTATTCTTTTTATACGGCCACCAGTCATGGTATCTTCGCCAGTGTTAGCAATGGTTATGTTCCATTCCTCGTAGTTTTTGTCGTGAAAAGTTATGCCATCTGTAATGCCTTGATGAGTATTAATTGTTATGTCGGATGAAAATAATTGATAATTAAAAAAATATTCTTTGATAACATGTTGTTTATGGCCTGCACAAATGATAAAATCTTTTACTCCGTAATGATTGTAGGTTTTCATAATGTGCCATAAAATCGGCTTGCCACCAATTTCAATCATGGGCTTTGGTTTGTTATGACTTTCTTCGGCTATTCTAGTGCCTTTGCCACCGGCTAAAATTACCGCTTTTATACCGCTAAGATTATTCTTCATATTTTATATATTTAAAAACTTTTTTTGCTAATTCGGGCTCTAATTCTGGACTCATTAGATGCAGAGGATTTGATTCCATATTGCCATCTTGCATTATTCTGCTAGAAATTTTTGGAAAATAAGTTTGTTCCGGATCAATTCTTACAATGAATGCCACGGATTTATCATTATTAAATAAATCCAAAAAATTTTTATCATTAATAAAATCTTCGTTTTTGATTTCTATGGCTTCAACTCCATAGGCATCAAAAAGCTTAAACCAATCAGGAAAGCCTAAGCCAGTATTAGTGTCGCACCCAACATATTTACCAGCAAAATAATTTTTTTGAGTCATTCGAATTGAGGCATAGCCACTATTTTCAAAGATAAAAATTTTTAAATTTAAATTATTGGCAACCGCAGTAGCTATTTCCTGAAGATTCTGAGCAAATCCACCATCGCCTTCAACTAAAATGGTTCTTTTTTCTGGGTTGGCAATTGATGCTCCAATTGCACCACTTAGGCCATATCCCATCGAGGCTAAAGCTTTATTGGTGATGATTTTTTGTTCTTTCTTTTGGGAAAAGCATTGCATCATAACAGTAAAAGCTCCGCCACTACTACAAGGGATAATGATGTCTTTGTTGGTGGTTATTTTTGATAATATTTCAACGAAAGCAAATGGTGAGATATAATTGGGATTGTTTTTGTTGCAACCTTTTTCATTAATTGGAATTGACGATTTAACAAAGTTGCAGAAACTTAGCCATTCTTTTCTTTCTTTAATTTCGATGTCGATAATTCTTTCTAGAAAATCATTTGCATCAGCACAAACTCCAAGGTCAATTTTTGGATGACCTTTTTTAAGTTCGTTGCCATCACAATCAACCTGAATGATTTTGCCATTAGGAATAAATTTCTGCCAGTTAAAGCCTGTTTGTTGAATGCCAAGCCTACTACCAATTGCTATTAGTAAATCTGATTGCTGAAGAATTATGTTAGAGTATCTTTGTCCCCAGTTATTTGGTCTGCCAAAATATAAACTATGGTCTGATTCAATTCTGTCTGATGCATTCCAAGTTGTGACTATAGGAATATTTAGATTGCTAATTTTTTTATAATTTTTCTCAACTAACTGCCTTGAAACACCGGCACCGAGTAATATTAATGGTCTTGATGCCTCATGTAGCATTTTTTTTACATTACTAAAAACTTTGCTAGAACAATAACTTGTCTTGATATTTTTGATTTTTGCAATCGAGCTAGAATCTGTTAACAGATTCTTATTTATGGTTTTTGCTTGAGTGTCTATGGGAATTTCTATAAAAACAGGACCTTTCTTTGCTGTTGAACCGTAACTAACTATTTTTATCAAGTCGTTTTTTGATAATGGTGTATCTATTCTTAAAGATAGCTTTGTAATAGATTTCATTAACTCAACTCCATCGATCTCTTGTATTCCTCTTTGACGAAGACAGTGGTTGTTTTTTAAATCGCTAGTTTTAACTTGACCGCCAATTATTAGTAAATCCCTGCTTTCCAGGAAGGCCCCAGCACATGCTGTTGTAATATTTGTTAATCCTGGACCAGCCGTCACAAGAGCAAATGCTTTTTTGTTTTCTTGTATTTCGTTAAAATATTCAGTTGCTATTCCAGCGGCTACCTCATTTACAACAGGTATAACTTTAAAAAAATTAGAAGCACTTTCTATAATGTGCATTATGTTTCCACCAGTAACAGTAAAGCAATGGGTGTAACCAATTTCTTTTAATGTTTGACATAGAAAATCAGAATATTTCATAGTGAGATAAATTTTTTTAATTCATTGTAGCTTAGCTTAAAATTTTCAATAAATTCTTGATCTTTGTTAAAGCTTTTAATTTTTAAAAAGCCATCTTTATTAATTAATATGCAATTAAATAAAGTTGCATTATGTTTTTTGTCAAAAATAAATGACTGATATATTTTGTCAACAGAGAGTTCTTCTATAATTTTGCAAAAATTAGTATGTGTTTCGAGTAAATTTTGAAGAGATTTTAGTAATATAATCACTCTATTGTTGTCAATATTTTTAAAATAAATATTGGAAATAAAAATTGCCCAAAGCATACCAAATCCAACAGCTATTCCATGGGGTATTTGGTAATTTGATTGACTTTCTATTGCATGTCCAAAAGTATGTCCAAAATTTAATAACTTTCTTTCATTTTTATCAAATTCGTCTTTCTCTATAAACCACTTTTTTGTTTCAAGACTTAATGCCGTTATATTTTCTAAATAGTCAATTTTTTTATTTTCAAAAAAGTTATTAAAACACTCTAAAACCTTGTTGTCATGATATGCAAAGCATATTTTTAAGGCTTCACAAAGACCAGAATCTATCATGGAATTGTTGAGAGATTCTAAAAAAGAGAAATCAATGATAACTTCTTGTGGAGGGTTAAAGTTACCTACTAGATTTTTAATTCCATTAACATTAATTGATGACTTTCCTCCTATGCAAGAATCGCAAATTCCAAGAAATGTTGTTGGGATATAAACCCAGTTTATGCCTCGCATATAAATAGAAGATATAAAGCATGTTATATCTTGAATTATTCCTCCTCCAATTCCAATTAGAATGCTGTCTTTTTTTAGTGAAAATTTCTTGATTTCAGAGATGATGTTAGAAATATTTGCAAGATCTTTATTTTCTTCTTTGGCTTCAATGGCAATGAAATTTTTGGGTGATTGACAGAGGCTATTATGTTTTGATAATAATTTTTCGTCAATTATAATAACATAGCTATCTTTTATTTCTTTTAGATAGGAGGTGTATTCGCATCCTACTAAAACCTTATAAGAATATATTGATGAATTTATTTTAAATGATTTTTGCATTGCTAAATCCTAAATCGATATTAATAAACTGACCAGTGATACTTGTATTTAGATTACTACATAAAAAATAGGCCAATTCTGCCACATCTTTTATATTCGCTAATCTGTTAAAATTAGTTTGAGCCTTTAAAATACTTAATTGATTATCGGTAAGATTGCTTCTTGTCATTTCGGTATCTAAAGCTCCAGGTAGCAAGCCATTGATAAGGTGACCATCTTGTGCTAAATCAATTGAAAGCGAGTTAATTAAGCCTTGCAGGGAAGATTTAGAGATACAATAAGACATTTTATTTTGTCGAGCAATATTTTGCCATATTGAGCTGATTATACAAATTCTACTTGGTTTTGTTAGTAGATTTAATTTCAATAGTTTATTTATTGCAAATAAAATCGAAAGACAGTTCGTTTTGTATAAATCTAGACTAATATTGATATCAAAGTCATAAATTGAATCGTTAGTATTGATTCCGTGGGCAAAGCATATAGAATCAAAAATAATGCTGTTTTTAATATCAGGCTCTTTGTTGTTTACAAAATCCCAATATATGTCATATTTTGATATTATGTTTTCAGTGCTTCTTTTAATACAAAAAACATTATATTTTTGCTTTAAAAAAGTATCTTTAATTTTGGATCCTATGTTGCCAGAGGAGCCAAAAAGCAAGAGATTTTTTGTCGACATCTTGGCTAGAATTTTTCAAATCTTTTGCTTAACATTTTAATTCTAGAAGAATCTTCAGAGGCAATTTGACTATAATAGTTTTGTTTATTTTGTAGCCACAACAACTCAAAATGAACCGCTAATTCTAAAGCCTTATTAATATTATTTTCGCCCATTGCTAAAACCTCTGAACTAAAAATAATTTTTCTAGTTTCAAAACGAGATAGGTAAATCTTATTTGCATCATCAACAGATTTAATAGTTTCGTTAGAAACCGCTCCTCCAACCACAAAGTCAAGCTTATTTTCTTTGCATTTTAAGGCCACATTATTGATATGAGAATTAATTTCACCGCTAGAAATTTTTTCTCGAGTAAATCCCATAGATCCAACAAAATCAACTCTTCCAAACACAATACCATCGGCTCCGTTTTTAACAGAAGCTTGTTTTATTATAGCATCAAGATTGTTATAAGCAGTTATGGTTTCTAGATTAAATAAAAATCTAACATCAGATCTTTCTTCTTCGCTATAAACCTTATTTTTAGCTTCAATATATTTTTGTAAAGCATAGGGGGTTTCTATCATTGGAGCAATGATATATTCGGCACCAAGAAGTTTTGTGTTATACAAGTCGCTTACCGCTTCACAGCCACCAATCTTAATGCCAAGATTTAAATTGGCTTTTCTAGTGATTTCGGCTAGTTTTATCATTTCATCAAATCTTGTGCCTTCTGCTTCAAATTCTGCTTTAATTCCAAGGAAATTATATTTTTCTTTTCCTTCAAGAAGAATATCAAGAATATTTGATTCGGTTTTATTCATATAGCAAAGTTGTTGTTTTTTGTTATTTTAAAACTAAACAAAGATTTTTTAATGCATTTATTATGTTTGTAAGTCTAGGTAAAATTTGGATGCAAAACATAGGAGCTAAAAAATAAAAATCAAGCAATTATTTAAATATTAAATCTATTTTTTGCTTTTTTGTTATGTCTTATTTTAAAGGATTAAACTAAATAAAAATTTAAGCCCTCTTTTGCGAAAGAAAAGATTTCTTCTTTACATTAAATTATTAGTTATTATATTGCACTAAGATTATAATAATATTTTAAATAATTTTGTTTATGCAAAGCTACGGAATTATATCTTTATTAAAGAAAATTCTTTGGAAAGATTCATCTCTTTTTTGGATGAGTATAATTTATGGCATATCAATTAGCTTTCTTTCGCTTGCCGTTCCCCTTTCAGTGCAGTTTTTAATTAATTCGGTTTCTTTTACAGCAATAATGAGGCCTGCAATTGTTTTAGGGTTGGTGTTGTTGATTTTATTGGTTTTTTGGGGTGCTTTTAGTGCATTACAATTTTTTGTAACTGAAATTTTTCAACGTCGTTTTTTTGCAAGAATTACTGCAGAGGTTACAATTTTGCTGTTAAAATCAAAACAACAGGGAAAAGAGGCGGTCGAAGCGGTAAATTATTTTTTTGAAACCGTCACTATTCAAAAAATTATTCCAAAATTTTTAACAAAAACTTTTTCTACGATTTTGCAAGGCATCATCGGCTTGATTTTGATTAGCTTTTATCACCCTATATTTTTTATCTTTAGCATTTTTATTTCTGTTATTATTTATTTAATTTGGTTTTGTTTTTATAAAAAGGCTATTTCTAGCTCACTAACAAAAAGTCAGGCAAAATATGAAATAGTTAAATCCTTTGAAAAAATTGTTAATGGTAATTTTTTAGATGAAAATAATTCAATTTTAGCAATAAATTCACTAACAACAGATTATCTAAAAAGCCGTAAAACAAGGTTTAGAAGCCTTTTTGTGCAGGTTGTTTTATTGCTTATTCTTTATGCTGTTGCCAGTGTTTCAATGTTGTTAATTGGTGGATGGTTGATTTTAAAAGGTCAGTTGACAATTGGGCAGTTAGTTGCCGCAGAGCTTATTTTATCAGCTATTTTATATAATTTTTCGCAATTAGGCAGGGATCTAGAAAATTTTTACGATTTAGTTGCTTCTTGTCAAAAATTATCAAAATTTTATAATTTTTCTTTACAAAAAAAAGATTTCGAATTATTTACTGCTCTTAATAATATCAATCTTCCACGACCTTTTAAGATTTTACCAAGAATAATTTTAACTTTTTTATGTTTAGTGGTGGCAATTTTATGCTTTACTCCTTGGCAACAAACATCTAAGGGCTTTGGGCATATAATTGCCAGCAATCCAGATGATAGAACTCAAAATATTAATGCTCCAATTAGTGGCAGAATTAAGAAATGGTATGTAAAAGATGGGTCGATAGTTAAAAAAGATGATAAATTGGTTGAAATAGTTGATAATGATCCTTTAATTATAGAAAGAATCAAGCTAGAAAGAGATGCTAAAAAAAGAAAATTACAAGTTAGTAAAATAGCCTCTCAAACTGCGAAAATCAACTATCAAAGACAAGAAGATCTTTTTAATAAAGGTTTGAGTTCTCGTCGCGATTTTGAAGAAGCAAAAATTGAATATAAAAAATTATTAGTGTCCGAAGAATCTGTGGCATCAGAGCTTGCAGAATCAGAAACTAAGCTATCCCGCCAAGAAAATCAAATAATTTTTGCTCCAAAAGATGGAATAATTTTAAAGGTTTTAGCAGGAGATTCTGCCACAGTTATTAAATCTGGCGACAAATTAGCAACATTTGCTCCAATTTTAGATGACCCGATGGTTGAAATTTATATTAGTGGCAATGATATACCGCTTGTTAAAGAGGGAAGAAAAGTTCGTTTACAATTTGAGGGGTGGCCAATTATTCAATTTAGCGGTTGGCCATCAATAGCAGTTGGAACCTTTGGCGGTGTGGTTTCTTCGGTTGATTCCTCAATTTCTGAAAATGGCAAATTTCGTGTAATTATTAAAAGAGATAAAAATGAAGAATGGCCAGATCAAAAATATCTAAGGCATGGGGCAAAAACAAAGGCTTGGATATTGCTAAATAATGTAAGTTTAGGCTATGAATTTTGGCGACAATTAAATAGTTTTCCACCTAGTTTTGATAGTCAATTAAATGCAGATTCAATCAAATAATAAACTAAAAATGATAAATAAATTAAGGTTATTTTTAATAATATTAATTTTTAGTGCCTATAATTTAGAGGTTGCATCTAGTGCAGATTATTTTGAAGATAAAATATCGCAATCAGAAATCATTAGATCTGCCAATCAACATTATCCACAAATTCTTTCATATTATCAAAAATTAAATATTGCCGAATCTGATTATTTAAGCTCCTTAGGTTTTTTTGATATAAAATTAAAGCAAGAATATATTGATAGAAGCCGTGGTTTCTATGATGGCAAATTTTTTAATTCCTCGCTAGAAAAAGAGCTTGGTTTGATGGGTAGTAAAATTTATAGTGGCTATCGTAAATCATTTAAAAGTTTTCCTGATTATGAAGGCGGTTCAATCACTAATAATAATGGCGAATATCGTATTGGCGGTAAATTCTCAATATTAAAAGATAGTTTAATTGATGCTAATAGATTAAAAATATCTTTATCTAATCTTAATATAGAAGAAAGCAAGATTCAACTGGAGAGAATAAAAAAAGAAATTAAAAGAGATGCAATAAAAGCATATTGGAAGCTGAATTCTTCGGCAAAAATTTTACAAATTTATGAAGAGCTTTATAAATTATCATTAAAGCGACAATCACAGCTTGAAGAAAGGCTGAAAAAAGGGGATGTAGCACAAATTATTGTTGCCGAAAATAAGAAAAATGTTTTGCATCGCAAGAATGCCCTAATTAAAGCGGAACAAAATTTTGCTAATGATGCTATTTATTTATCGCTATTTTATCGCGATAAGGCTGGCAAGCCATTTATTGTTAATCAAAGTCAGCTTCCTAATTATGAAGCAATAATTAATGTGGAAAAAAATAATCAACTTGTTAATGATTTAGAGATTGCATTTAATAATCGCCCAGAATTAAGAATGTTGAAAATTCAAAAAGAGCAAAACTCAAAAGAGTTAGAATATGCAAAAAATCTAATCAAACCACAATTAGATGTTGATATTGCTATGTCAAAAGACTTAGGGAATGGCTCAACTCAAAGAAGGCAAGCAAATAACAATGTTGCGGTTAATTTTTTATTGCCATTACAACAAAGAGATGCTCGCGGTAAAATATCTTCTTATCAAGCAAAGTTAAAATCTTTGTTGTTTGAAAAGCAATTAATGCAAGAAAAAATTAAAAATGAAATTGAGCAGATTAATATTCAAATATATAGCCTTTTTGAGATATATAAAAACCTCAAAGAAGAGGTAAAATTAGCAGAATTGCTTGAAATATCAGAGAGGGAAAAATTTAAACAAGGTGCTAGTAATTTTTTCTTGGTTAATTTGCGAGAACAAGATAGTGCAATTTCAAAGATTGCAATTATTGAGGCCTTTGAGAAATATCAAGCCTTCTTGGCAGATTATAAAATGGCAATATTTTTAGATGATGAGGGCTAAGATATTAAAAGAACCACTATTTCTGTAAAATTATTTTACCATCATTTAGTTCAATATAAATAGTTTTTGTTGATTGCAAAACCTCGATGGAGGAGATAATTTTTTGATCTGAATTACTTAATATTGCAAAACCGCGAGATAATAATTTTCGATAATTTGAGCTTTCTAGCAAGTTATGAGCATAATTTAACCGCTTTTCTTTATCATTGATGTTGTTGTTTAAAATCTTAAATATAGATTTTTCAGTTTTTGTTAATGTTTCAGAATAAAGTTTTAGTTGATTGGTTATTTGATTATAAAAAGATTGGCTTGAGAATTTGTTTAACTCAATCAATTTTTGGCTACTAACCAGATAATTATTAAGATAAAATTTAATATTATTGAAATTGCTATCTATTAGTTGTTGAAATTTATCAAGATTATTATTTAGACCTAAAAATCCGTAACTAGCTTTATTGATTTTATTATTTGCTTCGCCGATATAATTCAAAATATAATAATCAATTTGTTGAGTTAATAATGCCAATTTATCTTGATATTTTTGATAAATTTTAATTGGTTCAGTTATTTGATTTCCTAATGATTGCAACTTATTTTCAAGTAAATGGTAATGTTGTTGCAATAATTGATTGCAATGCAGATATATTTTATTTAAATGCTTTTGAACTTCCTTAAAATCAGGAACGGCGATTTCTGCTGAAGCGGTAGGAGTTGGAGCTCTAACATCCGCAACTAAATCAAGTAGACTATTATCGGTTTCATGTCCTATTGCCGATATAACTGGTATTTTTGACATAAAAACCGCTTTAATTAGAGCTTCGTCATTAAAAGGCATTAAATCTTCAAGCGAACCACCGCCCCTTGCAATTATTATAATCTCTGGTTTATGTTGTTGCGAATGATTAAAATATTTAATTGCTTCAATAATTTGTTCGGCAGACTTTTCTCCTTGTGTTAGAGTTGGATAAAGTAAAATATGGGTGGGAAAGCGGTTGGTAATTCTATTTTTAATATCCTCAATCACGGCACCAGTTTCGGAAGTAATGATACCAATAATCTTTGGCATAAAGGGTAGCGGTTTTTTATGTATATTATCAAAGAAACCTTCCGCCAATAATTTTTGCTTTCTTTTTTCAAGCATTTCCAATATTGCCCCAATTCCTGCTATTTCTGCTTTATCAACAATAATTTGATAAGAAGATCTGCCTTCATAGCTTGTTATTTTGCCATTTACAATGATTTCAAGACCATCGCCAATTGCAAAATTAATATTATTAGCCGAACTCTTGAAACATACTGCACTTAGTAGGGTTAAACCTTCTCTTAAATTGAAATAATAATGTCCGCTACTTGCTTTTTTAAAGCCCGTAACCTCACCTTTAATGCGAACATAGCCAAATCTATCTTCAAGAGTCATTTTTATTGCTCTTGAGAATTCAGAAACTGTAAATTCGGGAATGTTATTTTGCATTTGGTTTAGAAAAGGCAGTAAAATATTTAATAGCTATCAACTGACTCAAATTAATTTAATCTTATTTTGATTATTAATTTTAAACAGGTTGGGCAGACCTAAGCCTGCCCTGCACTGAATTTAATATTGATGCAATTTTGAAGTCAATATTCTATTTTTTGATAATATTTTTGGTAAAAAATCTAGATTTTTTATGTCGGGAGCCACCACCACGCAAACCCGGCGTGTATGTTCATATTCGCGCGAAGCTCTTTTATTCTGACATACTCCCGACGGGAAATATTTTTAACATTAATTTTTTTTAAGCAAGATTTTTTTTAACAAATTTTATTAACCCAATAATTTCAAGGGTTAGTAGCAATTAAATTATAGATAAAATTTTAGTAAAGCCTAGTATTTTCAGCTATAAATCTTAATTAATAAAGTAATAAATTTAAGTAAATTTGTTGCTTATTAGAAACTAATTTATATTTTTAATTTTGATAAATAATCGATAATCAATTTGAATTTAATTATCTTTTTCAAGGAGTTAATGCTTATTAGGCATTAATAGAAATTGTAAAAAGGCTTAAATATAGCCTTCTTTATTAACTTATTTGCATAACTAAATGCTTCAAATTATTGCTAAAAAAATTTTTGGTTCGGTTAACGACAGATCAATAAAAGCTCTAAAGTTAGATGTTATTAAAATTAATGAATTAGAGCCTTCTATTTCAAAGCTTAGCGATACAGAATTGCAAAATAAAACCAACGAATTTAAAGATTATCTTAAAAATGGCGGTAAAGTTGATGATTTACTTCATCAAGCATTTGCAGTGGTTAGAGAAGCTTCTAAAAGAATATTACAAATGAGGCATTTTGATGTTCAATTAATGGGTGGTATAGCTCTGCATCAAGGAAAAATATCAGAAATGAGAACGGGGGAAGGCAAAACCCTAGTCGCAACTTTGCCTTGTTATTTAAACGGTCTTACAGGCAGAGGGGTTCATCTAGTAACAATAAATGATTATCTTGCCAAAAGGGATTCCGAATGGATGGGAAGATTATATCAATTTCTTGGCCTTACAGTTGGTTGCATAACTTCTGATAGCGATGAAGTTGCTAGAAGAAATGCTTATAATTGTGATATTACTTATGCTACCAACAACGAGCTTGGCTTTGACTATCTAAGAGATCAAATAAAATATCGACTTGAAGATACTGTGCAAAAGCCAAAATATTATGCGATTGTTGATGAGGTTGATTCTATACTAATTGATGAAGCAAGAACTCCCCTAATAATTTCTGGACCAACTAATGATAATTCAAAGCTTTACCAACAAATCAATCAATTTATTCCGTTGCTAAAAAAAGAAGATTATCTTGTTGATGAAAAAGAAAAAGCGGTTTCCTTTACTGAACAAGGAATCGAAAATGTTGAAACGATGCTAAAAAATAGTGGTATTATTGAAATTGATTCTAATATCTATGATTCGGCAAATATATTATTAGTACATCATCTTAATCAAGCATTAAAAGCACATAAAATTTTTAAAAACGAAATTGACTATATTGTCAAAAATGGTTCAGTAATAATCATCGATGAATTTACTGGTAGAATGCAGGAAGGAAGAAGATTCTCCGATGGCTTGCATCAAGCTCTCGAAGCAAAAGAAGATATAAAAATTCGCAACGAAAACCAAACTCTTGCTTCAATTACTTTTCAAAATTATTTTCGTCTTTATGAAAAGCTTGCAGGTATGACAGGAACAGCTTCCACTGAAGCATTAGAATTTGAGGAAATATATAATCTCAAGGTAATAGAAATTCCAACCAATCAATCGATTGCAAGAATTGATGAAGAAGATGAAATCTATAAAACTGAGAAATCTAAATTAAATGCAGTGCTAAAAACCATTAAAGAATGCTATGAAAAAGAGCAACCAGTTTTGGTTGGAACAATTAGCATTGAAAAATCTGAACAAATCTCTAAATTGCTCAAAGAAAATAAATTGCCTCACAATGTTTTGAATGCTAAATATCATCAACAAGAGGCGGAAATTGTCGCAGAAGCGGGGGCACCAAAGGCAATTACCATTGCTACCAATATGGCAGGAAGGGGAACCGATATTAAACTTGGCGGTAATATTGAAAAATTGATAGGAACAGAAACCGATCATGAAAAAATAAAAAATATTGAAGCAGAATTTGCAAAAAATAAAGAAAGAGTAATTAAGTCAGGAGGGCTTTATATTATTGGAACTGAAAGACATGAAAGCCGAAGGATAGATAACCAGTTAAGAGGAAGATCTGGTCGTCAAGGTGACCCTGGAAATTCAAAATTTTTTCTTTCCCTTGAGGATGATCTAATGAGAATATTTGGTTCAGAAAAGCTTGGATATATGCTCTCTAAATTGGGCTTAGAAGATGATGAGGCAATTATTCACCCTTGGATTACTAAAACTCTTGAAAAAGCACAGCAGAAAGTGGAAACAAGAAATTACGAAATTCGTAAAAATTTATTGAAATATGATGATGTAATGAATCAGCAAAGAAAAATCATTTTTGCATTAAGAGAAGATGTACTCACAGCAGTGCAAATTATTGAAAAAATTAATGAAATAAGCAAAGAAATTAATCAACATATTGTCAATAGCTATTTAAGAAGCAATATAGAACACAGCGATTATGAATTAGAGGCAGAAAAGCTAGATAATGAAATTATCAAAATCTATGGAATTAAAATCAATTCTTATCAAATTATTGAAGAGCAAAACTTTAATCATAAAGCTGTTGAAGAGGCAATAAATCAAAAAACATTTAAAATATTCAAAGATAAAATAGAATTATACGGAGAAGATGCCTTTAAACAAGTGGCAACAGAAATTTTTCTCTCTACTCTTGATTTTGAATGGAAAGATCACCTTCTCTCTCTCGATAAATTAAGAAATTCTATTAATCTTAGGGCTTATGCACAAAAAGATCCTTTGCTTGAATATAAAAAAGAAGCCTTTGATTTATTTGAAGAAATGCTAGCAAGAATTGAAGAGCAAACAATTTCTTATTTATCTCATTTAAAAATATCAATGCAGAGTAATAAAAATAACGATTTAGATGATATAATCAACAATAATCAAATTACTAATTATCTTAATTCTAATGATAAAAAAGAGCAGTCAAGAAATGAATCTTGCTCATGTGGAAGTGGAAAAAAATTCAAATATTGCCATGGTAAAATTGGGTGATTATATACTTAATGCATATTGACTTTTAAAAATAAAATTTGCAAAATATCGATTAATTACCAATTTAATTTATTTTAATGAATCAACACCATTTAAAACATCAAGATAAAATAAATTTAGGGGCTTTTTATACTCCTTTCGAATATGTTCAAATTGCATGGGATTTAATAAAGCCATTTTTAACTAAAGAAAGTGTAGTTTTTGATAGCTCTTGTGGATATGGAAATTTTTTTATAAATGATGCAGGCTGTAAAATAAAAGCTAACGATATTGATAAAGTTGCTGTTGAAAAAACCAAAGCTACTTTTCCTAATACAGAAGTTTTTAATAAAAATGCATTATTTAATGTTAACAGGCAAGACTTTGGAATTAATAAAGATGATAAGTTGTTTATTATAGGAAACCCACCTTACAACGATACTACTTCTATAATCAGAAGTAGTATTAAACAGGACAATCTCAGAATTGATGATGATATAAAAACAAGAGATTATGGGATGTCATTTTTGTTATCTTATGCAAAATTAAATGCAGATGTAATTTGCGTCTTACACCCTCTGTCTTATTTAATTAAAAAATCAAACTTTAATCTATTAAAAAAATTCAGCAAAAGTTATAGATTGCTTGATGGTGTAGTTATTGATAGTTCAACATTTAAAGAAACCTCTAAAGGCATATCTTTTCCTATCATTATTGCCCTATATATTAAAAACAAAGATGGAATGAGCTATGAATATATAAAAGATTTTAATTTTAAAACCATTGATAACAAAACTTTTTCACTAAAAGATTTTGACTTTATTTCAAACTATATAAATAAATATCCTTTAAAAAATAAGTTGCCAAATAGGGATGATGTTTTGTTTTGGACTATGAGAGATATTAATGCTTTAAAAAGAAACAGAACTTTTATAAAAGAGTATGGGTATAATGCTATAATAGTAGATAAGGATAAGTTAGATTACTATGTATATGTTGATGTGTTTAAGCAGTTTAGCCACTTGATACCTTATTACTTGGGTAACTTTGATGTATTTATAGACAATAAAATGTTTCAAAAATATAGAGCATTTTTTGTTCAGGATTGTTTAACGAGAAATGAGTTTTTAAAAAAATACATTAAGGATTTTGGTGAATATTCCACTAAAGAAACAAAAGATAAAATAGAAGAATATTTTAAAACATTAACGAAAAAACATTATGTTCATAAAACGAGTTAGCCCAGAAAACCAAGAAATTATAGTTTCAATCCCGCTTACCACGACATCTGGAAAAATAAGAATCAAAGAAAGGGATAATATTTATGGATATGGACTGCCTTTTGCTAGTAGAAGCAATAAATTTAATCAAAGAAATTATATTGAATGGCAGATAGGATATGACATTGAGGTAGTTAGTGATAAAATAAAGTTAACTACGCTAAAAAACCTTAACTTTACCGCCTACAATACAAAGAAAAAGGCTCTTTATGAGTTAAGTGAATATTTATATTATTTAGCTACTTTTAATATAATAAAAATAAACGAATTGGAAAGTTTAAAAAATTTTATTAAAAATTTAGAAGAAAATAATTTAATTTCAAAACACCCTCATTGTGCAATAAAAAGAACTCATCCAGTTGGAGAAAAGATAAATGATTTAGATTTTGAGATTTTAAAAATTGAATATCCTCAACTTATTCATAAATTTAAGCATTACGAGGTAATAACGGAAATTACAATTAGGGAAAAGCAAAGAGCTGTCGGCGTCCAGCCTATGTTATATTTTTGCTTCCCTATAACAGAATTAATCTCTGATACTCACTTAATTGGAAGATGTGCTAATTTAAAAGAATTTGCAGATTTCAAAATCAATAAGGATAATTCGTTTATTATAGTTGAAATGATAAAAATCTTTGGCATGCTCAGCCCTTCTCATAAACATGATACAATAGAAATTATGGATTTGGTTATAAAAAGCTTGTAATAATCTATTGCTTATTTTTAATTGCCATATCCTTTAATTTATTCTCAAACCTTTTATTTTCAAGTTTTGGGTGATTTTTTTTGATTTTATCTATAACTTCTTTGTTGCTTTCAGCTTCAGTTTTGCTTTTTTAATTTTCTTTTCGCTTTTTTTACTCTTTAAAATTTCTTTTACTTCCTTCTCGATTTTCTTTATATCTTCAACCGCCTCTTTTTCAGCTTTTTCTTTTTCTTTTATTTTACGATTATTATCAAATTCTTCATATTTTTTTTTACAATTTTTTCCGTATAATCTTTTCTTTTACTTCCAGCATTCTTAAGTAATTCATAATCATTAAATGCTATTAACTTATCAGTTTTTTCTTGCCACTCTAAAATTATAATAGCCTGATTTTTTAAAGTTTGCCCTTCTAAATACTCCAATAACTGGTTTACAAGAGACTTAAGTAAATCAAATTCATTTTTATATAGATAATTTTTGCAATACATACATCGCCCTTCCTAACTATAGAACCACTCCAATTTGTTAAGCCAAAATTATCATCATTAATATTAGTCCTTTCCAAAACCAATTCAGTTGCAGTTTTTCTAGTTATGGCGTAAAGCAACTTATTTTGAATTATAGCAAAAAATTCTTGCACCTCTTTTAGGTTCTTTTTTTCTTCATAGTCAATTGCCGTTGCGTAAATATCCCTAACTTGTTGATAAAATAATTTTTCACTAGCCCTGATTTCACGAACTCTTTCTAATAACTCTCTAAAATATTCACTTCTTTCTGGGTCTTTTAACCTTTCATCGTCCATTGCAAAGCCCTTAACTATATATTCTTTTAGAATTTTAGTTGCCCAGATGCGAAATTTTGTAGCTCTTGTTGAGTTAACTCGATAGCCAATGGCAATAATCATATCCAAATTGTAGTGCTTGGTATTGTATTTTTTACCATCTACAGCAGTTACTAAGAATTCCTTAGTAACTGAAATTTCGTTTAATTCATCTTCTTTTGTTATGTTTTTGGCATGCATGATAACATTTTCTGTTGTGCAATCAAATATTTCGGACATTTGTCTCACGGTTGCATACATTGTCTCAAGCCCCTCGCCTGGTCTTAATTCAACCCTAGATCCATTCTTTCCTTGATATATTAATACATTAATATCGCTCATATTTTCCTTTTTTTAATTAATCAAATCAACATAAATCAATCTCTTATCCTGACACTTACCAAACCAATTATTAAACCTCTCAAAATCAGTAATTTCTCTTTCATTGTATCTAAAACAATATTAATTAGATTCAGTAGGTTTTTTAAATATGTGGTAAGTATATAATCACCAGATACAAAGAAATATGTTGAATTTTGTTTTTTTTGTTTGAGAATTATAAACTTGGTGAGAGTGGGCATTTTTATTTGTAAATCTGGTCAGATTTGAAAAAAAGCAGCCATAGCAAGTTTGATGGGTTGCTCTCACCTTTGCCACATTTCAGTAGAAATAAATTTAATCTTCACCTTATTTTCAATTAATGTTTCTAGAAGAAGTTGTAAATAGCTCTAATAATAAGCCCTTAAAGCTAGATGAAGATAATAATATTAATCACAGTAAAGCAAAATCTTACCTTGTTCTAGCAAGAAAATATCGCCCTAGTAATTTTGATGAACTTGTCGGACAAGAAGTTTTGGTTAGAACCATTGGCAATGCAATCAAAAATAATCGCCTGCATCATGCCTTTATTCTTACTGGAATTAGAGGGGTTGGCAAAACCACTACTGCAAGAATTATTGCTAAAACCATTAACTGCCTAGATCAAGAAGCGGTTAAAACCGCCAAATGTTGCGATAGATGCTCTAATTGTCTTGCTATATCTACAGGTAATCATCAAGATGTTTTTGAAATAGATGGAGCAAGTCACACTGGAATTGATGATATCCGCGATATAATTGAAAGAATGGCTTATAGCCCAATATCTGCAAAATATAAGGTTTATATTATTGACGAGTTTCACATGTTGAGTAAAAATGCCTTCAATGGCTTACTTAAAACTCTCGAGGAGCCTCCTTCTTTTGTTAAATTTATTTTAGCAACAACGGAAATTAAAAAAGTTTTGCCAACAATAGTTTCTCGTTGCCAAAGATTCAACTTAAGAAGGCTTAGCCAAGATGAAATAGCTAATCATTTAAAAAATATTTTAACCAAAGAGTCAATAGTTGCAGAAGAGAAGGCATTGGATATTATTGCTTTTGCTTCTGAAGGTTCAGTTAGAGATTCTCTCTCCTTGCTCGATCAAGCATTAGCAATTAATAATCATCAACCGCTACTAACTGCTGAAATTGTAGAGCAAATGCTTGGTATTACAGATAGCGATATTATAAATAATTTATTACTTGCGTTATTAAATGGTGATTTTTCAACAGCTCTAAAAGCTTTTGAAAACTTTTATAATTATTCATCCGATATTAATCAATTAATTACTGATTTAATGTCTATGATTCACTTAATTACAACAAAAAAATTAATTACAAATTATTCAATTGATAAGCACCCTTTAAATACTCAAAAAATAATTGCTGAAATTGCTAATAAATCTCAATTATCAAGCCTTTGTAGAATGTGGCAAATGCTTAATAAAGGTAGAATTGAAATTGCGGAGTCTAATTCACAAAAAATGTCTTTTGAAATGTTAATGGCAAGAATATCTCATCTGGTTGCCTTGCCTAACCTTGAAAAATTGCTTCTTGATATTAATGATGGTAAAAATTATCGCCAAGAAATTCTTCATAATCAAGATTCTTTGGCTAAAGAAGGTAAAATTGATGATGTCGTTTTTGAAGTGTTAAGAAACTTTGAAGGCTCAAAAATCATTTAATTTTATAAATAAAAATTAACTAATTAAATAAAATTATGTCAGAAAATATTACAATTCTTTGTGTGGAAGATGAAATAGAAATTAGAGAAAACATATCAGAAATATTGAGATATGAAGGTTTTACAGTGTTTGAGGCTGAAAATGGTAAAGTTGGTTTCAATATGTTTCTTGAAAAAAAGCCAGATTTAATAATATCAGATATAATGATGCCAGAGCTTGATGGCTATGGATTGCTATCAATGGTCCGTAAAAGCAATAATCGCAATAATAATGTTCCTTTTATTTTTCTTACCGCTCGTGGCACAAAAGACGACATGATTAAGGGAATATCAATGTCAGCAAATGATTATTTAATTAAGCCAGTAGATTTTGATTTATTAATTGCTAAAGTTAGAGAAAAGGCAATCAATTCTCTTAAAATTCAAGAAAATCAAGCTCAAGATATAAGTAATATCAAGAATCAAATCGTCACAATTATGCCGGCACAAACTATGCAAAATCTAGATGAAATGATTAATATAATTTATAATTTAAGAAATGAGCCATACGGACCATTGCCACATCGTCGCTATCTCGAAGATATTAATCGTTTATATTTAGGTTTTAATAAAATAAAGGCATCAATACTTAATTCTTTTGATTCTGAAATCATTGATAACAGGCTTAATGTTGAAGATGATATTTTTCCAATTTATGATTTCTTTAGAAATTTTATTGCCAAATTGCCAGTTAATCAGCAAGAAAAAATAAAAGTTAATAAAGAATATATTGATGAAAATTTGCCCATGGTTAAGCTAAATAAGGCGGGTTTTTCAAATGGCTTATCAATTATTTTCGATCTCTTATTTGAAAAATTTGATGGTTGTGATGTAGAGATTACATTTATGGTAGATCACTTTGATAAAATGGCGATTATCTTTTATTTAAAAAATCTTGCTGATGATTGTGATATAGAGTATGAATTTGGCAACAAGAATATAGAATCTATTTTTGAAGAATATCACTGTTCCTTAAAATTTGGTAACCAACAACATAAAAGTATAGTTTTATTCGTGCCAGATTACAGGCTAATTGAAAAAAATTAGCATTTTAATAAAATTATTTTTCTATTTAAAACTTAAAAATCATTAAATAATTGCCCGCAAATAAAAAAAATAAAAAATTCAGAATATTTAAAAATTTTTCAAAAAAGTCAGTAGAAGAAAATATCCATAATTTTATTGATGAGCCAAAAAAAATCATCAAAAGCTCTGTAAATTTGATATCTAAAAGCATATTTATTTTTTTGGTATTTTCAATTATTGTAATTGGATATTTGATAGCTTTAGTTTCTTCAGAGCCAAAAAATTTTAAATTTGTTGACGAATTATTTCGTAAAGAAATTATTAAACAAACCTCTAAAAATCAACTTCCTTTTGATATTGGTTTTAACAAAAGTTATGTTAGTTTTACTCGTTATGGAATGATAAAAATTACGATTGATAAATTTGCAATAAAAAATAGCTATATTTCAGCAATTACCAGTCCTCAATACGATAATATTAAATCGGTAGAAATTCCGAAACTAGATTTGCAGTTTTCTATTTTACAATTATTGATGAAAAATTTTATTCCTAATTCATTAAAAATTGCTGATTCTAAGATTAATATTTTAAATAAAATCACAGAAAATACCGCAAATCAACCAGATAGCAATATTTCAAGAAATTATTATAAGTTAGCAATAGATCAGTTAAAAAACTTAGTGATAGCAGGAATGCCATTGCGACATCTGCAATTAGAAAATATTGATATTATTCTTGAAGATTCTTTATCCACTCTTAATTACGAAGTTTCTGCACCACCTATTTTATCAATTAAGAAATTTGAACTAAGAACAAAATTTGAAAATAAAATATTTAATTTTGATGGGTTTGGGCTAGTGATATCGAGTCATGATAGTTTTATTGCTAAAGAGCTTAATTTCGATTGGAAGTGTAATTTTATTGACTTAAAAAGCCTAAAATGCGAAGCGAGTTCCTTAAATATTGATGTTTCTAAGATTATTAAGAATTTAATTAATAAATATCCCATTGTTAATAATATCAAAGATTTATCAGGGTTTTTTAGTCTTAAAGCATTATTTACAATTGATGACAGTAAATTATCCGACATAATTCTAAAAGCCAATTCCTTTTCAAGTAAAATTAATTTTGACAATTTTTTTGAGAATCCTCTAAATTTACATAACTTAAATATTGAAGCAAAATATGGTTACGAAAATAAAGTTTTTGAAATTAATAATTTTAGTGCCGATATAGTTGATCCAAAATTGCAGGAAAAATATTCACATTTAGAGGGGTTGCAAAATCAGGACTCACAAGAATTAATAAAAATAAATAATATTGAAAATAAAGTTAATAAGAATCTTCAAGATCAAAATTTTGAATTGATTAAATTTAGAAAAGCTGGATCAAATCAACAAGATCTTCTCAATAATTTTGCCCATATTGATGCTAAAACATCAATGAAACAATATAATAATCTAAAAACTCTTGATTTATCAATTGTTCTAAAAAATTGTAGCAGAAATTATCTTGAGTATTTATGGCCAATTGGTCTTGGAAATAATAACCTAGCTATTAGAAATTGGGCTTCTCAACATATTGATAAATTAAAAATGCCAGATGCCAATTTATTGATGAGTTTTAGCATAAAAAATGGAGAACCAAGGCTTGATAATCTTGATGCCAGCTTTAATTTTGAAAATTTAGATCTAAAATATCATGATAAATTTCCTAAAGTTGTTAATGCAATTGGTAAGGCTCATTTTACAAAAAAATCTATGGATATTGTGGTAAATAATGCCGAGATTGCTGGTAGCAAAGCTAGTAATGTTCTAGTTGCAATTAAAGATTTTTTTGCTGATGATTTATTTTTGGATATAAATGGATATAGCGAAGGAAAGGCTGTTGATTTGTTGGATTACATTCCTCAAAGCGAAGAGTCCCACAAAAATATTTCTAGATATTTAGCTGGAGAGGCTAAAACAAAAGTTAGTCTTAGAATTCCAATAGATGAAAATGCTGGTTTTATAGGTACTAATTTGAATATTTCTTCGATAGTTAGCAATTTAAAAAATCAATATTTAAACAATCGTCTTGCTATTAATATTATTAAAAAAATTGGTGAAAATATTATTTTTGTTAAAAGTGATTTAGGTCAGGCAAAAATTAACCTACCAATTTTTGGTATTGATAAATCTTTAAACGAAAGTGCTGGCATTTCTTTTGCGATTGATTTAAATAATTCTTCCAATATCAAAATAGATCAATTTGAGTTTTGGAAATCTCTAAAAAAAATCAATAATAATTTTAATATCGATAATTTGGAGTCTGAGATTGCGAAAAATAATCTTTATGCAGAAGGGGCAAAAAATAAAATTATTGGTGGTGTTTCGTTGAAAAAAGAACGAAACAATGCTTTAGAAAATTCCTCTTTTAAAATTATATCTCTCAATTTAAAAAATAAAAATTTTGGCAAAAATAATTTTGATTTATCTTATCAAAATGAATCAAAAAATAATGTGCAAAAAATTAATCTTACTGGGCAGATTTTTGATTTAAGTGAGTTTCTTAATTATCGTCAAAATAAAAGTGGCAATTGGCAGAATTTTATTATAAAAACAAATCTTAAAAAATTAATTTTAAATAATCAAAAAGCTCTTGATAAGGTTGATATATCAATTAATTGCTCTAACTATTTTTGTGAAGATGGAAAAATAGAGGCAAGTATTTCTGATGAAAAGAATGTGCTTGATAAAGCGATTGATATTAAAATAATTAAGCAAGATTCTGAAAACATTGCCATTAAAGGTAAAATAAATAATTTAGGATATCTTGCAGAGGCATTAAATATTTCTGACAAAATTGGCGACGGTTCTATTGATATTGATATTTCAGGTAATGGTCAAGGCTTGAATCCTAATTTTAAAGGAAATATTAATCTCGAAAAATCAATAACTTTTTATGAAAGTAAGCAAATTAAGGATCTGGCTAAAGATAACCTATTTTCAAAGATAAAAGATAAAATATTTGCAAATAACAAGGTGATTTTTAATTTCGCTAAAGTTGATTTTGCAATTGAAAATAAAATTCTTAAAATTAAATCTTTAGTTGCTAATAATTATAAAATTGGCATCACCGCTAAAGGTTTTTGTAACTTAAAAGACAATTCATTTGAAATTAAAGGAATGATTATTCCTGCATTTATTATCATTCTAATCAAAATTATCCAATATTTACAACTTATAAAGTTTCAGCTTTTATACCAACAACAATAAACACTCTCTTTGAAAAAATATAAATTAAATTTAGTTGTTAATTTTTAATAATTAAAATATTTCTTGATAAGTTTTTTTATTGTTTTAAGGTGTCTTAGATTATGAAACTATAATCAGTTTGTAATAACAATGTTATAAATATTAATAAATTAAAAATATGAAAACTAACCTAATAAAGAAAGTAACTTGTGCTTTAATTATTGCTTCAGCCACTTTAACTTTTTCTTGTAGTAAAAAAGAAAAGCCTCAAAATAAATCTGAAGTTCAAGATCTTCCTAACTGGGTACTTGACCCCAATGTTTCTGATGGTGTTGCGGGTGTTGGTATTGCTGCTCCTTCAAAAGGTGGTCTTAAGTTCCAAATTCCTAATGCAGAGCTTAATGCAAAAGCTAGTATTGCATCAACAATTCAATCTGAAATTAGTAGAATTACTAAAAATTCTTTAAAATCAGCAAATGTTAATCAAGATGATGATGTTGAAGAATTTTTTGCTCAAGCAACTAAAGAGGTGGTAAAAAACCTTCCTATGTCTGGTGCCAAAAGAATCAACATTTACATCGCTAAAGACGGAACCTTATATGTTCATATGGTCTTAAAAAATGAAGATTACACCAAATTCTTAAAAAATAGTGAAAAAAACTTCGAAGCTCGTCTTAAAAAATCTGGTTTAAGCCGTGATAATATCAATAAAAGCGAACAAGCATCAAAAGCTTTATTTGATGAACTAGACAAAGAAAGAGAAGTAAAAGCTAAAAAAGCAGAATCTAAAGAAAAAGAAGAAAATAAATCAAAAGAGTAATTCTTAATTTACATTGCACTGCCTTAAATTAATAATTATAAAGCAGTGCAATTGTTGCATTAAATTAATTTATAAAATATGAAAATTGCTAAAAAAGCCATCTTGTTATTTGTTTCGTTATTCGTAATTTCTGCTTGTGTTGATCATTATGCTATTAAAGAAATCAAAAAAACCAATAAAGCCAACTCTGCATCTTCTAGGATAAATAGTTCTGAAGATAATTCAGAAAAGAATTTTAAAACTCTAAACGAAGAATTATAGTTTTATGACTGCAATAATTGATAATTATAGAATATTATCAACTTTATTATTTGTTATTAATAGAATTATAATTCTTGCCATTATAATAATTCCGGGAAGTTGTTCTATCGCTCATTCTGCTATAAATGATAAAGAAAAATTGCCAAAATGGTATTTATCTCCTAAAAGCAATAATGGTAAATATCTTTTTGGAGTAGCTGAAGGCTCAAATCTTGAAGAGGCTACCAAGTTAGCTTTAATTGATTTTTCATCAAAATTATTAGTTAAAATCTCAAGTGAATCGCAAATGATAGCTGAAGAAAATCGTTATTCAATTAATGAAGAAACCCGTAGTAATATACAGCAAATTGTTGAAAAGGTTGAATTAAGTAATTTTAGAGTTAGCAATAGTGAACAAGTTAAAAACCGCTTTTTTGTTGAAATAGAAGTTGAAAGAATGCCTTTCATTCAACAACAGCAACAATCTATGGACTTTTTGCAACAGCAAATTAACGATTTACAAACCACAATTAAAAAACCTGAAAATATCAATAATCCCATCAAAAAAAGGTTAAATCTACAAAAAATACTTGAATTATCAAAAAGAATTGAGATATTGGCAAGGTTCATTAATGGAGCAGGGGGGAATATAGATATTGTTGCAAAATTAGCTCAAATTTCATCTTTTAAGAAGCAATTTGAAGAAGTTAACGATAATAATGAGTTTTTTATTATGTATGACAAGTCTCCAAACTACATTCCTGCAATTGCTAAGTTGATTACTAAGGCATTGAATGCAGAAAAAATAAATGTTGCGACCAAAATTAATAAATCTCCCCATCAAATTATTGTTAAAATTACTAGTGAATACGAAAATAACTTAATTTATAAAAATCACTTAGTGAAAATGAAGGTTAATTTTACTAATTCTCTCCAAGATAAAATCGTGGCAAGTAATGATTTTGAAGTTAATGGCGCTTCAGTTGTTGATGAAAAGCAAGCTCTTAATTCTGCGATTGCAAACTTCGATGAGCAAATCAAAAAAGAGGGAATTCTTAAAATTTTAGGAATATATTAAAATAAATTAAAATTTATAATGATTAAAAAAACAACCACTTACTGCTTTATTTTTGGGCTGTTATTTTCTTGTGCTCCTAAAATTAAAAATTTTAACAAATATCAAAAGCAATTTCTTCCTAAAACTAGTTTTATGCCAAGTCAAGAAGATCTTAATGGTAAACTGCCAAAAGTTGTGGTTTTCTCTCTTGATGAAAATTCTAATCAAACCGCATCAAAAGCAGGTCTAGGAACTTCTATCGCAAATAAAATTGAAAATGTTTTAGCAAAAAATAAATTGGCTCAAATAGTTGATAGAAATGTTGCAGATAAGCTTCAGCAAGAAATTGCATTGGCTGAAATCAATAAATCTGGTTCTTATAAAGGACCACAAATTGCTGAATATGCAATCTCTGGAGCAATTGGTAATGCTAGTTTTAATAGCAAATATTCAGCTGGCGGAACATTTCTAAATCCAAAAACCGGAACAATAGTTACGGTTCCTCCAAAATATAAATATAATTCTTTAGCAGCTGGTAATATAAAAATCTATGAATTGCCATCACTTAATGTTTTGCAGGCAATTGAGTTTAATGGTAGAGCTGGAAGAACAGAAGATGCAAGAAGCAATGGTGGGGTTAATTTTGGAGGAATCTCAATTGGCGGAGAGCAAGTTGCTGGAGCAGATAGAGATGACGGTCTTGTTAGAAAGGCTGGAGAAGATGCTATTGACAATATTAAAGCTGAAATACAAAATATTTTTGCAAAACAGGGTTATATTATGGAAAAAAGAATTTTTAAAAAGAAATCAATTTTTAAAATTAATCTTGGATCTAGTGATGGTATAGCTCAAGGCGATAAATTTGAGATAATAGGTCAGTTTGAGAGTCAAAATTCAATCAACAATCAGGTTGAGGTAGAAAAAAGAATTATTGCTACAGGTAAAATTTCTGACATTATTGACCCAAAAAATGCTTGGATTATTATTGACGATAGTGATAATAATGATAAAATAAGGCTTGGTGATGCAGTTAAAATAAAATATAAGAAAAATAAAATAGACAAAATTGCAAAAGTTGCTCTATCAATGCTTGAATAATATTCAGTTAAGTTTATAATCCATCAATAGCAATCAAAATGGTGAGTTTTATTAATAATATCTGCGAAGTTAGTCCGCAATATACACATTACATCTTTGATTTATGGGGTGTTGTTCACGATGGATCTAATCTTTATCCCAATGTTAAAGAAAATTTAAAAAAACTAAGAAGTCAAAATAAATCGATTTGTTTTCTTTCTAATGCTCCTAGAAGATCATTTGTAGCTGAAGAGGTTTTAAGTGGGCTTGGTGTAGAAAAAGATTATTATGATTTTATTATTACCTCTGGTGAGTCATTATTTATTGATATGGCTAGAAATCAGTCCAATGGCTATAAAGAATTTGGCAGAAATTTTTCTTATTTTGGTCCTGATAAAGATAAAAACCTGCTTAATGGTCTTGATTATAAGATTGTGGATATAAAAGAAGCTGATTTTGCTATTATTACTGGTTTTAAAGATGATTCATCGACAATTGAAATGGAGATGCCTAATTTGGAGTTGGCTGTGAAACATAATATTACTATGATATGTGCTAATCCTGATTTCAAAGTTGTAAAACAAAATGGGTTAGAATATCTTTGTGCTGGTATTTTGGCAAATAAATATGAAGAATTGGGTGGAAAAGTAATATATTATGGTAAGCCATTTTCAGCTGTTTATCAATTAGTAATAGAAAAATTTAGACAATTAAATGGCGAAAATCCAGTAAAACCAAGAAATATTTTAGCAGTTGGTGATGCTTTTGAAACTGATATAAAGGGGGCGAGTTCAGCAAATATTGATTGTGCGATTATTTCTGGAGGTATATATTCTAGTAAATTGCAAGAAACCGCAATTAATGATAAAATAACAATTTTAAGAGAAGTAGACAACTTACTAAATAAACATCATATCAACAATTCAACACTTCTTTTTATTGCTAAGTCAGTTTAGACTAGTAAATAATAGATCCCATTTACTTATTTAGAAATTTATTTTTGGTAAATTATAATATTATATTGTCTTAATTTGAAGCAATTTATCAATTTTTATTGCGATATTTTTTTCAACAAAT
>JAJTDS010000057.1 GCA_021298605.1 Rickettsiales bacterium | reverse complement strand
TATTAAATTTTATTTATTTTAAATTAATAACAAAACTTCATTTCAATAAGTCTGTTGTTAATTTTAAATTTTTAATTTATTTAAAATAAAACAGATCTCTCCACAAATCTAAAAATGACTTATATTCATAAATCAATAGGAGTCATTATTTTAAATAATCAATAACAAAATTTATCTCAAAAATTATTGCCGATTATTTATTAATCATTAAAATTGAAAAACAAATTAAAATTTAATTAATGATAAAAAATATCTTTAAAAAAACAAACCAACCTAACGAAGAACAAGAAGATTATCTTGAAGATCAAGATAATGTAGAAGTAAAAAGCGAAGGACCTTCAATAGGTCTTAGTAAACAAAATAAGTTTGCATTGATTGCTTTGGTTTCTGTTCTTTCAACGATTGTTATTTATATATTCTTTTTTAGCTCTTCCGATTCTAATAATAAAAAAGCAACTGAACCAGTTCCAAACTTTGCAGAAAAGCCTCCTCAACTAGATAAAGAAATAGAAATTCCTAAAATAGTACCTAAAAAAGCTAGCGAAGAAGATTCAGTTGATGTAGTAGCAACCGAAAAACCAATGATTCCTGAAACTCCTCCATTGCCAGATCTACCTCAAGAATATCAAAAAGATCAATCTCTCTTAACCACAGAAGAAAAACCAAATGAAACTGAAAAAAAGGTAGAAGAAACCAAAAAGCTGGTTGAAGCTCTAAAAAATGAAAAAATTGAAGATAAAAAACCTTATGATAAAAGATTAGAAGAAAAGAAAAGCGAAAATAAAGTTGAAGAAAACTTAGTGGGTAAAAAAGAAGAGGATGAATTTGCTGGTAAAAAATACCAAGATGTTAACCCAAAATACTCACCAATAGTTGTTTTTTCGGGTGGAGGTGGAGGTCCTAGTAATAGCATTGGTTACGATAAAAATATTATTGACTTGAAAAAAGATCCAATGAAAGCTTTGGAAAAAACAAAACCAACAGTTAAGGCAACATTAGTTACAGACAGGAAATATGCAATTATTCAAGGTAAAATGCTTAGTGCAGTTCTTGAAACTGCAATTAACAGCGAAATTCCCGGCTCAGTGAGAGGAATTGTTAGTAGAGATATCTATGGAGAGTCTGGTTCAGAAGTTTTGATTCCAAAAGGCTCAAGACTATTTGGCTCTTATTCTAGCAAAATCACAAGAGGTCAGGCAAGAATTGATATTTCATGGAACCGCTTAATTAGAACCGATGGAGTTGATTTATCAATATCTTTTAATGCATCAGATCAATTTGGTAGAGCGGGAATAGCTGGAGAGGTAGATAATCGCTACGGCAATGCAATTATTAATTCTCTACTAACAAGCACATTTGTAGCAGTTGGTGCAGCAACTATGCAAAAACTTTTAGCTCCAAATCAAGATGCCAATAATCAAATACAAACAATTGGACCAATTCAAGGAACTTTAACCACCTCAACAACCGCTTCTAATCAGGCTATTTATGATACTAGCAAAGCGGTAGTTGACACGGCAAGAAAAATTGTAGCCGATACTCTTGATACACAACCGGTAATTAGAGTTCCTCAAGGCACAAAAGTAACCGTAATAGTTAATGCAGATATGAAACTGCCTCCTTTAAAAAAATCTCAAACTTCTCGTAAATAAATTGTGACTAAAAGAATAATAAATTTACATTTAATTTCAGATTCAACAGGCGAAACTTTAAGCTCTGTATCAAGAGCGGTAATGTCACAATTTGAGGATATTGAAGCCAATGAATTTATTTGGCCTTTAACTCGCACTAAATCACAAATCGAGAAAGCAAAAGAGTCAATTAAATTAAATCCCGGTATAGTTATGTACACTATTCTGGAAGATAAATTAATTGAAGATCTCCGCTCCTACTGCAATGAAATGAATATTCCTTGCATTTCAGTATTATCTCGAATAATTAGCGAATTCTCTAATTATCTTGGCTCTAATATCAGCAATTCTATTGGTAGACAGCATATTCTCGATGCAGAATATTTTTCAAAAGTCGAAGCGATAAATTATACCATAACTCATGATGATGGACAATCTCACTGGGACCTTTACGATGCCGATATAGTTATAATTGGAGTGTCAAGAACCTCAAAATCTCCCACTAGTGTTTATTTATCTTTTCGAGGATACAAAACCGCAAATGTACCTTTTGTTTCAATGTTGACAGTGCCATCGTCATTATTTGAATTAAAAAAACCACTAATAGTTGGCTTAACTATTCATCCTGAAAAATTGATGAAGATCCGCGAAACAAGATTAAATCATCTCGGTCAAGATTTACCAATAATTTACACCGATATTGATGCAATTAAATATGAAATTGCCGAATCTAGAAAATTATATGCAAAACTACAATGCCCGATAATTGATGTAACCCAAAGGTCAGTCGAAGAAACGGCAGCCAAAATAATTCAATTATTTCAGGAACATAAAAAATTAAATAATAATTTAAAATAATAAAAAATGAATAAAAGAAGAGTTCTTATTGTTGATGACGAGCCTACCCAATGTAAAGTTATTGCTAGGTTGATAGAGAAAATGGATCTCAATTATATGGTAATAGATCGTGGCATGGAAGTGATAGATTTTTTTGTTAACAAAAAAATCATCAATGATCTATCTTGTCATGATTTTGATATTATGTTACTTGATATATCGATGCCAGATATTGATGGCTTATCTGTATTGAGACAAATTAACCAATCAATGGGCGATATTCAGGTTATTATGTTAACCGCTAGCGAAGATGTTAGTTATGCAGTTACCGCAATTAACCTCGGTGCAGTTGATTATGTAACTAAAAACGATCCAGAAATAAGCACTAGAATTAACACCTCAGTTCTTAATGCAATTGAAAAAAGAAACCTTAAATATCAAGTATCAAATTTATCACGAAGAAATAAAAATCAAGTTTCTTTTTCTGATATTATTGCTGAAAGTGAGGCAATGATAAATTGTATAAAATTAGCTAAAAAGGTTGTAAATTCAAATATTCCTGTTTTAATTGAGGGACCAAGTGGTTCAGGGAAAAAACTACTAGCATCAGCAATACATGGATCTGGCTCCAGAGCCGGAAAACCTTTTATCATTGTAGAATGTAATTTATTGCGACACTCTACTGCAGAAGAAGAAATATTTGGTTGTGAAAAAATAGTGGGAGATAAATTAGTCAAGAATATGGGCAAGATTCGCGAGGCATCAAATGGCACGATATTCTTTGGCAAAATAGACTCTCTAAAACTCGATCTACAAATGAAAATTTTAAGATTTCTTCAAGAAGGAGATTTTCAATCAGTTGGTTCAAAACAATTTACTCGTGTAAATGTTAGAACCATATTTTCAACCCGCAAAAATATATCATCACTTTCCGATTACCGCAAGTTTCGTGAAGATCTTCGTTTTCGCATTTCAGCATTTCAAATTAATGTGCCATCTATAAGAGAAAGGGGAAATAGCGAGATAAAATTATTGATTGAAAATTTTTACCGCAATTTTAGCATTAACGAAAATAAGAAAATTCGTGAAATAAGCGATATTGCTATGGAAGCACTTATAAATCATGAATGGGAAGATAATGTCCGTCAACTAAAAAATCAAATCTTTAGGGCGGTATTAATTTGCGACGAAGAAATTCTTGAATTAAAACACTTTCCGCAAATAGTGAATAAAAAAGAAAGTAATGCTACTCGCTCTAAGTCAAAGATAAAGAAAAAAATTAATATCAATAGTGAGTTAATTGATATTTTTGATGATGATGGTAGATGTAAGCCTATGGAAGAAATTGAAGAAGAAATTATCAAAAGAATGGTAGAGATTTATAAAGGAAATTTAAGTGAAATTTCTAAACAACTTAGAATTGGAAGGTCAACCATTTATAGAAAATTAAAAATTATTGAATAATAAAATGAAAAATAATTCCACATCTCCAACTAAGGATATTGGCACTCGACTAATTGAGAAGAAGGTTATCTCTGAAGATCAGCTTCAAATTGCTTTAAAAGAACAAGAAAAAACTCGAGGAGAAAAAACGATTGGCACAATATTGGTGGAAATGGGATTTATTTCTGAAGGTGCATTAGGAGAAATACTTAGCGAATCTACTGGTATCAAGAAATTTGATATTCGTTCAGCAATGATAGATTCAAAATTGGTAAAGAAAATACCTAAAGAATTTGCAAATCACAATAAGTTAATTGCGGTTTCTAGCACTGAAGATTCAGTAAATATTGCAATGGCCGATATTTTTGATATTGTTGCGGTTGATCAAATTAGAAGATGCTTTCCACCAAATTTTAAAATAATTCCTGTATATGCCACCGAAGTAGATATTCTCTCGGCAATTGACCAATATTATGGCTACGAAATGTCAATTGAGGGAATTCTCAAAGAAATAGAAAGCGCCAAAGATACCCAAAATATTAATGATGAAAGTCAATTAAGGGGTGATTATCGCAGCCCAATGGTTCGTCTCGTTGATGCAATTTTAACTGATGCTGTGCATAGAGGAGCATCGGATCTGCATTTTGAACCAGAAAATTCTTTTCTTAGAATTAGATATCGAATTGATGGAAAAATGGCACAAATTCGCAGTATTCACAAAGAATACTGGTCAGCAATTGCTGTTAGAATAAAAATTATGTCAGGAATGAATATTGCTGAAAGTAGAAGACCGCAAGATGGTAGAGTTCAATCTGAAATTTTAGGTAGAAGAATCGATTTTAGGGTATCAACTCAACCAACTATTCACTCTGAAAATATCGTGATGAGGATTCTTGATGAAAAACAATCAATATTAACTATTGATAAACTTGGATTTTCAGAAAGAAATGAAAGGGTTCTTAAAACAATGGTGCAAAGACCTGAAGGAGTTATAATTCTCACTGGCCCTACTGGTTCAGGCAAAACCACAACACTTTACACAATATTGAATTACATTAATTCAATTGATAAAAATATCATGACTCTCGAAGACCCTGTAGAATATAGAATACCACTTGTAAGACAATCAAATATTAGAGCTGATGCTGGAATGGATTTCGCTTCAGGAATTAAAGCATTATTAAGACAAGATCCCGATGTTATTTTGGTTGGCGAAATTCGTGACACCGATACTGCAATTACAGCAATTCAAGCAGCAATGACAGGACACCAAGTATATACAAGCTTACACACTAATGATGCAATATCCGCCATTCCTCGCTTGATGAATATGGGAGTTCCAAATTACTTAATGTCTGGCTCATTGATTGGAGTTATAGCTCAAAGATTAGCTCGCAAACTTTGCCAAAACTGTAAAGAAGAATATCAAATCAATGAATTTGAGAAAAATCTACTTGGCGAGAAAAATCAACATATCTCTAAGCTATATCGAAGCAAGGGTTGTGAAAAATGCAACAACAATGGCTATAAGGGAAGAGTTGCAATCATTGAGATAATTTCTTTCGATAGAGAGTTAGATGATATGATTTCAAATAGTGCTAGCCGTAAAGATATGATAAAATATTTACTATCAACAGGATTTGTACCAATGGTTGAAGATGGAATTGAGAAGGTAATTGCTGGAATAACCGATCTAAAAGAACTAATTAGGGT
>JAJTDS010000056.1:1016-13607 GCA_021298605.1 Rickettsiales bacterium | reverse complement strand
ACATCAATTACTAATGAAGATATTAATAAAAATAAAGCTACCCTTCGGAAGGCTTTGGCAAAGGGTTCAATTAGTTCTAAAACACAACAAGATAATGCTGATAAAATTGATATAAAATCTAATAAAAAGCTTTTAAATCAAATAAGATCGGTTGCACCAATTCAACCAAAACCAATATTTGCAATATCTAATGCTGGCTCTAATCAAATTTTAATTTTTGATATGGCAAAAAGAAAGTTGGATATTTTTGCTGGCAATGGTTCAGAGGGGTCGCAAGATGCTCAAAGAGAGAGTGCTAGCCTTGCTTATCCTGTCGATCTTTCTTGGTATGATGGTTCTCTTTATTTTATTGATGGTGCAACATCATTAGTTAGAGTGGTTGGAAAAGATGGCAACATTAAAACACTGATTTCTAAAAATCTGACTAAAAATCCTGTTGGCTTATTTGTTGATGATACCGGAATTTATGTCGTTGATTCTGTGGCTCATAATGTTAGTAAATATGATAGCAAAGGTAAACTTATTGCTGTAGTTGCGGGAAGTAATTCCGGTGTAAGGGGAAGTTTTTTTGATTATAATGCGAAAAAAATATTATTAAATAATCCGCAATCAATGATAGCAGTAGTTGGTGATTTTTATTTAACCGATGCTAATAATAATCGCTTGCTAAAAATAAATCGTTCGCAAATGAATGTTGAATTGTTAGATATTATACCTCCTCTCAAAATTACCAAGAGTGATTTATTAGAATATATGCCTAATTTATATCCAGCAATGGAAGTCAAAATTGCAAGTGGCAAAGAAATTGAATTTAAAATTAATCTTGATAAAAAATTTAAAATTAATCTTGATGCTCCTAATTTTTTGAATATTCTTGAAATAACTGGAGCCAATAGTGCAAATTTGATTAAGAATTTTGATTGGAATGAATTTAATAATCTCTCAATATCAATTCCTCCTTTAGAGAATGGTAAAGATTATTTACTTCAAGGAACCTTTTATTATTGCGAGCAGGCTAAAAAATCGATTTGCAAAATTAAAAGTTATGAGCAAAAAATTATTGCCAATGCAAAATCGTCAAAAAATTCAATTGAATTTGCAATAAAAAATTAAATTTTTAATCATATCTAAATCTTGATAATAAAGAAATATATGATATCATTTAATTTACATAATTGATTAAAAAGCAAAAATGCAATTTTACCATTTAAATATTTGTTTTTAGTAAACATTTTGTTTTTAGGGTTTGAATAATTAAAATAATGACAAAATTACTTAAAAATGTTAAAACAAGAAATACAAGATAACTCAATAGAATTAACTGGCAATAAAGAAGAAGAGGCAAAATCTCAAGGCTCCTATGCTGCAGATTCAATAAAAGTTTTGAAAGGCCTAGAAGCCGTTAGAAAAAGACCAGGAATGTATATTGGCGATACTGATGATGGTAGTGGGTTGCACCATATGGTTTATGAAGTGGTTGACAATGCTATTGATGAAGCATTAGCAGGACATTGCGATGAAGTTTTAGTATCAATAAATTTTGATGGTTCAGTTACAGTAAGAGATAATGGTAGAGGCATTCCAACTGATATTCACAAAGAAGAAGGCGTTTCCGCGGCGGAAGTAATAATGACTCAACTTCATGCTGGTGGTAAATTTGACCAAAATTCTTATAAAGTTTCTGGTGGCTTGCACGGGGTTGGTATTTCGGTGGTTAATGCTCTTTCTGATTGGCTTGATCTCAGAATCTGGAGAGATGGCAAAGAAAGCTACATTAGATTTGAAAAAGGAGATGCAGTTGCTCCTTTAAAAATTGTTGGTGATTCTAATGGTAAAAAAGGCACTCAAGTAACCTTTTTTCCCTCACTTAGCACATTTTCATTTATTGATTTTAATTTCTCAACTCTTGAACATCGATTAAGAGAGCTTTCTTTCCTTAATTCAGGAGTAAAAATTATTTTGCAAGACTTTCGTTCAGATTCCTCTAAAACAACTACCCAAGAATTAGCGATTGATCATGGGCATAATCTTATTAATCATCGCGAAGTAGTGCTTTTATATGAAGGTGGAATTGAAGCCTATGTAAAATATCTTGATAAAAGTAAAAATAGCCTTCATCAAACTGTTAGTGTTAATTCTAGTGACAAAAACAGTGGCATTAGCCTTGAATTGGCAATGCAGTGGAATGATAGTTATCACGAAAATATTCTTTGTTTTACCAATAATATCAGGCAAAGAGATGGTGGAACCCACCTTGCGGGCATGAAAGCAGCATTAACAAGAACCATTAATAATTATGCTACTGATAACAAGCTTTTTAAGAAAGAAAAAATTGTTCTAAGTGGTGAAGATGTTAGAGAGGGTTTAACCTGTGTTCTTTCTGTTAAAGTTCCAGATCCAAAATTTTCCTCACAAACCAAAGATAAGCTGGTTTCAAGTGAAGTTAGGCCATTTGTTGAATCTGCGGTTAATGATAAATTAGCTCAATGGTTTGAAGAAAGACCAAGTGAAGCAAGAATAATCGTTGGTAAAGCATTAGAAGCTGCTCAAGCAAGAGAAGCTGCAAGAAAAGCTAGAGAATTAACCAGAAGAAAATCTGCCTTAGAGGTTTCTAATCTCCCAGGTAAACTTGCTGATTGTCAAGAAAAAGACCCTTCTCTTAGCGAGATATTTATTGTTGAGGGTAATTCAGCAGGCGGTTCAGCAAAAAGTGGCAGAAATCGTAAATTTCAAGCAATATTGCCAATTAGAGGAAAGATCCTGAATGTCGAAAGAGCAAGATTTGATAAAATGCTTTCATCTGCAGAAATTGGAACCATTATAACCGCTCTTGGCACTGGAATTGGTGAAGATTTTGATATCTCGAAGGTTCGTTATCATAAAATTGTGATTATGGCGGATGCCGATGTTGATGGTTCCCACATTAGAACATTATTGCTTACTTTCTTTTTTCGCCATATGCCAAAGCTTATTGAAGCAGGATTCCTATATATCGCCCAACCACCACTTTACAAAATCAAAAAAGGTAGTAGTGAATTTTATCTTAAAAATGAACAAGCCTTACAAAATTATATTGTAGAAAATGCTCTACAAAATAGTGTCTTAAAATCAAGTAGCGAATCTCGTTCTGGAGCCGATTTACTTGATTTAATCAATAAAATAAACAAGCTATCTTTTTTAATAGCCAGTCTATCTCGTTTAATGCCAATTGAAATAGTTGAAAGCATTACTCTTTCTGGTTTATTTAGTAAAAATTGTCATCAAAATAAAGAGCAGTTTGATAATGCAATTCAAAGATTATTGAAATCTCTAAAATTAAATTCAGATGAAGATAGTAAATGGAGTGTTCTAATTGATGAAAATGGCGATATTAATGCCCTTAAAGAATCAAGGGGGGTCAAGAATAATATTATTATAAAAAAATCTTATCTTGATAGTGCGGAAGCTATTGCAATCAATCAAATTAATGAGCAAATTATCGATCTTTTTAAAGAAGAGCTTAAATTCATTAAGAATGATGAAGTTTTTGTGATTAAAAAGCCGTTAGAGCTTCTTAATTTAATTAACTCTTTAGGTAAAAAAAATCTTACCTTCCAGAGATTTAAAGGTCTCGGAGAAATGAATGCCGAACAATTATGGGAAACCACTCTTGATAATGCAAATCGAACCTTGTTGCAAGTAAAAATAGATGAATTTGATGAAGCAGATCAAACATTTTCAATTTTAATGGGCAATGTTGTTGAGCCTAGAAGAGAATTTATTCAAGAAAATGCCCTAAGGGTTGAGAATCTTGATATTTAATTTAAATTAGTTTTTTGATAATGATTTTTTTTAAAAAATCTTGACAAAGTCAAAAAATATAATTTAATGAACTGGAAATAATACAGCTTTCAAATCTTAAATTGAAAATTGTATGAATAAAAATGCTGTTAGTTTATCTAACGGTATTATTTCCGCTTTTGTATAAATGCAAACCTTAAAAATCTTAAAAATGAAAAAACAATTATTAAAATCAGTTGTAGTAGCTATTTCTGCTTTGTCTTTAATCGCTTCTTGTGCTAATAAAAATACTGGTGTAAAATGTATCGGTGCAGAATGTGAAGATAAAAAAATTGAATCTTTAAAAGCAGAAGAACTTAAAATCAACGACAAATCAGAAAAAAAATCTGATGCTAAAGTAAAAAAATCAGGTAAAAAAGCTAAAAAAGTTAATAGCTTAAAATAATTTATCAAGGCTTTGAAATTTAACAAAATTATACTGTAAATTTCAAAGCCTTTTTATTAGGTTAGTAGTTTTTAAAATATCAATTAATACTTCTTAATAAAACTTGAAACAATCATTTTCAATCATTATAAGCAAACTTTTAATTAAATTTTTGGTTTTATTAGCAAAATTTTATCAATATTTCATATCTCCTTTGCTAGGTCACAACAAATGCAGATATTACCCAACTTGTTCGCAATATTTAATAATTTCCATAAAAAATTTTGGTCTGTTTAGCGGGCTGTTTTTATCAATAAAAAGAATATTATCTTGCCACCCTTTTTCAAAAAGAGATTCTTTTGATATGCCAATCAAAGCAAAAACCTATTCTAACAATTATTGCAAAACAAATATAGCCAATGAAAAAATTTAAAAAAAATAATTATCAATTAAAATCTTTATTTTTTGCAATAGTATTGTTATTTGATATTAGGGCGGTTAACTCTCAAACCCCAGCAGAAATAATTGGCGATCAATTTATCTATACAAATAAAAATATTAAACAAGAAAATAGCAATCAAGATAATCAATTAAATTTATCGCAACAGAACTCTAAAAATAAAGAAGTTGCAGTAAAATCTCCTCAAAATAATTATTCGCAAACACTTAACGATACAACAAAACAAGTTAATTTAGATCTCAATAAAATTGCCAAAACAATTGATAACAACAAATCTAAAGATATAAACAAAACAAAATCAAAAATTCTTGAAAAGAAAAAAAATATTAGTATAGGTAAAAAATCTTCCGAAGGTGAAGTAATAGCGGTTCTTAAAAAAGAAGCAAAAAATCTTAGCCCCCTAGAGATAAATAAAAATAAATATTTAGAATTAGAAGCGGAGTTTGATAGAAATTCTCAAAATATTGAACCTCAATCCCGCAATAATGATATGTTTTTAAGCAAAGAACCCCCTTCTCCTATTATAGCCAATAACATTAGAACCTTATAAAAAAATTAACGATCCCAATGCCAAAAGTAATACTGGCGATACATTTTTAACATATGCAACAATGCTTAGTCGCTATAGTTTAATGACTGCAATATTGGCTAAAGGTTCGAATCCTGATCTAGCCAACGATCTAGGCTATAGATCAATGCAAATTGCAATTGAGAAAAAAGATTTAAATTCTGTGCAAATTTTAAAGAATTATAATGCTGACATTGGTTTTCAAGATAAATTTGGCAATAATTATTTAATTCATTCTGCAATTGTTGATTCTTTTGAGTTGGTGGAGTTTTTTGCAAATTTTATTAATATCAATTCTTGCAATCAAGATGGTTTGAATGCAATTAGTTTTGCTCAGGCTAATAAAAACAAATTGATAATTGATTTATTATTAGCAAAAGGAGTAAAATTTATAGATGAGAAAAATATTGATAAAAATAAAACGACTAATTTAATAGATAGTTTGCAAAAAAGGTGGAATTAATTACAAGGTTATTTTCTTGCTTTATAAATAATTAATAATTAAAATTAGTCACTTAATATAATAAATAACTCAATAAATTACGAAAACATTGTTATTAGAGCTTTTTCTACAGCATAATAGTTTAAAAAATATTTCCCTTAGATTTTTATTTGGATTTTTTTTTGAAAAAATTTCAAAAATTATAATAATCTTAACCATTCTTTTTGCCTTATCCTCTTGCGAAGATGTTAATAACTGTATTAGCGCCGATAACTACGGAGAGTATGATTTTGAAATTCTTAATGTTCCATCTAGCTCAAACTCTCAAAATTGTAAATTCGATAGCTTTGCTTTTAATCCACTTGATTTAGCTGCAAATCATGGTCCTACATTAAAAAAATGCCTTATTGATAGAAGTTGCCCTTCTAAGAAAACTGAATCTGAAAAAAAAGCTTGTCTTGATGATTGTGTGGTGGAATGTCCAAGCTTATCATCTTTAGGATTTTCTTTTTCTAATACTCCAGATTGGGTTTATACCAGCTTAAAAAATGGAAATAGCGGTCTTAAATTTTATCCCGGCTCTGAAGTTTGGGTAACAGTTCATGGCAATATCTCTTTGACAGATGGTAAATATTTGCCTAAATTGTATTTTTCGCCAAACAATTTTACTCCTAATTTATACGAATATAGTCAGCCAGTAGAAAGCAATCCTTATGTTGCAACTCTAAAGAGCGGTCAAAGTTTAATTTTAAAATTTGGCGGAACAATGAATTTACCAAATGGCAAAACTTATTCCACAAAAAAAGACAGCCCCACTTTGCAAGATTATCATAATTTTGCCAGAAGAATTGCGGTATTTATGAAGCCAAACCCTGATGGCCATATTTTTGCAGAGAATATTTCATCCGATTTATCCGGAACTAGTGTGGTGCCATTTGATGACAATCCTAAATCTTGGAGGTGCGATTATAATCTTGGCTCTACATATAAAAATATTACGGGTTGCAAAAGTAATTATCAACTTCTTGGTTATAATAATATTGATAATGATTTAGCGAGCAAAACATTTCCTGTTAAATTAGTTTTTAATAACAACTCATCTTATAATTATATCGATGCCGGAGATTCTTCTTGCGGTGAATCAAATAATGATGCTTCTGTAAATAAATCTAACAATTGCTATACTAAAAATATTGTTTCATCAACAGCAAATTCTTTTACAATTGGTGATAGCGATTTTAATATTACTGATAATGCTGTTTACGAATTAAAATATCGTTTTTCTTGCCCCAATGAAGAAAATGAGGGGTTACAAATATCGGTAAAAAATTCTGAACTAAATGAAGTATTTTATAACAAATACCCTTATGTTTCTGGTAAAGGAACTTTTTTTTACGATACAAAAGGAGGTTATTTTAAAAAAGGATTCAGAATAATAGTCACAAACCCAGCGGGCTGTAAATTTGCAGTTAGGTTATTGCCTCCATCTGTTGATATTGTGGCTGAAAAATCTGGTTTATTAACTTTCTCCACTGTTTCGTCTTCTGACGCTTCTCAAAATAGCAATTCTTGTAGAATTAAAGGTTTTATAATTAACTCTACTCAATCTGATATAGAAAATTATTTTGAATATGATGTTGGTGAAGATCCTTTTTACAATAGAGGAATAGGTATAGATGCTGGTTTTAATTTTCAGCATTTTAATAGTCATAACTATGAAAATCGTTTTTTCGTAAGAAAGGGGCAAATTATAAGGATAACTCCAGAAAGCTTTGCTAGAGATTGGACCATGAGAAAAGAAGGTGTAGATTATGAAATTAACTGTTCGAATGGACTTGCTTATCACATCGAACAAAGACCAGCTTTACTATGTTTAGATAATGGTTCTAGACTTCAAGATGTTGGATGCGCGAATCAGAAAACTGATTCTAATGGAAAAGTTATTGGTTGCGATTTTAATATGTCTTATAACGATTCAACCACAGATAAATCATGTACAAAATGTCTAGAGGCAGATTCTGGGGGCGGTGGTAAATGTTTTATTAATACAACTTGTACATCAATACCTTCTATTGAAGGTTGTAATATTTTTTCTATTAACCCTACTCTTTCTTGTAGAGCTCAAAACTGCAATCCTTTAGTTTTTAGCAATGCTAATGTTTCTGGTGTTTCTTGTTTAAATAACCCGCTTCCCTCTTCCGGTTGTAACGAAAGTTCTGATCCATCTTGTCAAAGAGAGGCTGTTTGTAAAAATTATCATGATTACTGCAAAAACAATTCTAACTGTCAAAAATGTATTTCTGAAAATAAGATGAAAGAAGTTCTTGAGAAATCAATTATAACTTCGCTTGATTCCAATATTCCTCAATGCTTTGATTTTGAAGATTATAAAGGTTCAATTAGATATTTTAAAAATTCAGTCCTAGTAAATCAAAAGTACAATCTTGACAATATGAACGGAGCAAGATATTTAGAGGTATTTGATACCAATAAAGGTTATGGATCTATAAATTATAACAATAGCAATATTTCGCCTTCATTTGAGTCTGACTCGATTGATAATAATCTTAAATATTTTAATTCAACTCCAATTAATATCATAAATAATTCAAGAGTTGGAGTCTTTATTCTAAAAGATCAAGATTTTTTATTAAAAAACTACTCAAAAGATAATTTTACTAAAGATTTGGTTTTAAAGCCACAAATTAATATTCCTAAATATAGTGCAGGAAATTGGTTGGAAGCAAAAATTTGCAATAAAACTTCGGGATCTTGCAGTGATATTAATGCAGGGGATAATGATTTATTTAATAATATTGTGAAAATTAAAGATTCAATCTCTCCAACTAGCCCTCCGATTCTTGACGATAGAAGTGTTTATAATTTTGATGATAATGGAATATTAACAAGAAGAAGAGCTGGTTTTACTGATTATGATTGCAAACCTCAAACTGGAAGTATTTCAACCTTTCTAGGTGCTAATTTTTATTGTTTTAAAATTCCAGATTCTAGCGTAATAAATTATAATAATTTATCAATGGGTTTTAAAATAAAAGATCCAGAGCCAGTAAATGAAGCAAACCCAGAATGTTATTTGGGCGAAGATTGCGATTCAAAATGCGGTAATCTTTGTGAAATTAGAGATGTTTCAGGAGTTGATAATTTTAATTCTATAGCTGTTGGAGATGGTTCAGTTGCGTGTAAAAATGACGCAAGTAAAAAACTTTATTATAATTGCGGTAGGGGTGCTTTAAATGTTGTTAATAATGAATGTGTTGATAGTTCTAGCAACATAGAAAGCACAATTATTAACTTATGTAGACTTCAATGTAATCAAGGTAATGTGGGTTTAAAAAGAGAAAATCCTCGTTATCAACCGAGTTCCTCAAATACAAATCAAATTTGTAATGCGAATGAAATTGCTGATGCTGTTAATATTTGTCAAAAACAATATTATTGCACTAGTCAATATGCCAATAATAGTGGCGATTATTCTGTAGAAGTTAAAACTAGAATTATAAAAGAAGGCTCCACATCATATTCTGGGTTGATTCAAGATCTTATAACTCCAGTAACAGAGTTTTTAGATGGAGCGCCAAAAAAAGAGTCGGATGGCACTATTTCAAAAGATGTTAATGGTAAAATAATTTATCAAACAAATGGTCAGTCAGCGATTGTTTATAAATATATAATTAGCAACCCCTCATTTCAAATAATCTTAAAAATGTCCTTAATATTATTTGTGGCATTTTACGGTTTATTTTATGTGATGGGTTTATCAGAATTTAGTTACGGAGAATTGATAACGAGAATTGTTAAAATAGGTTTGGTTTATATGTTCTTAGGCGCAAGGGGTTGGGAGTGGTTTCAATTTATATTTGTTGAATTCTTTAAGGATGGGGTTAATTATTTAACATTTTCTATGGCCTCATCATTTGATGATTCTGTTGGAGTTGCGATTAAATCTAATCAATTTTATGATAAGTCAATTTTATTTAAACCAATTGATAGGGTAATAGATTTATTCATATCACCTATAGTGCAAAAGAAAATTTCTGCTTTATTTTTTGAGGGCTGGGTTGGCTGGATATTCTTTTTGTTAGTATATTGGGGTTTTTATGTTTATATATCATCTGTTGTTAGTGCGGTTATGCTATATATTACCGCTCAAATGTTTATAAGTATATTATTTGCAATTGCTCCGGTATTTTTTGTTTTCTTGCTCTATGGCAGAACTAAAAACTTTTTTGATAACTGGGTTAAGCAGTTAATATCTTTTTCGTTGCAACAAATATTTCTAATGATGACTCTTGGCTTTTTTAGTATGATGTTTTATGAAGTTTTAAAAATGATTCTTAATTATGAGGTGTGTTTTGAGCCAGTCTGGACACTTCCACTTGGAATAATAAGAATCAGCCTTCTTTCGGCTTGGAAAATCTCTGAATCGCCTTCAATTGCTGGATATAGCGACTTTGGTGGCTATGGTGGTAGTGCTTCAAGCTCTCCGTCTCTATTTTCAGTTTTATTTTTATGGTTAATAGCATCGCTGGGAGATAAATTTATTAATTTTATGTCTGCCCTTGCTTCAACAATCACAACATCTTCTACCTTAACCGCAATTAGTGGTGTTGTTAATAATTTTAAAGCCTCATCAAAAGCCTTGGCTGGTGAAGGCTTTGATTTTGCTAAAAATTTGGCTAAAAGCAAAGGCTTTGATCCTGCAAAAGCAATTAGTGATAAATTAGGTGCGGATGGAAAAAGTGAAAAAGAAAGAGATTCAGAAAACAATACAAAAAAGAAAGAACCAAGAAAATAAATTTATATAAAAATTTAAATTAACTATAAAAATGAAAAAGCCAGTAATATTATGCATTCTTGACGGTTGGGGTATATCCAATCAAGATTCTGAATTCAATGCTATCGCTAAAGCTAATTTGCATTTTTATCCGCAAATCTTAAATAAATATCCAAATTCTACTCTTAAAACCTCTGGTGAAGAGGTTGGCTTGCCAGAAGGACAAATGGGGAATTCAGAAGTTGGACATTTTACAATTGGTGCTTTCTGATGGGGGTGTTCATTCTCATATCGATCATTTGATTTTTATTGCTGAGTTATTGCGGTCTAATCAAGTTAAAGTTGCTTTACATTGCTTTCTTGATGGTCGAGATGTGGCACAAAAAAGTGCAATAAAATATCTTGATAAAGTTAGTAATTTTAATATTGCTACTATTTCTGGTCGTTATTATGCAATGGATCGTGATAATAAATGGGAAAGAATCAAGTTTGCTTATGATGCAATTATTGATGGAGTAAATGACATTAAGAATCATAAATTCAATAATCATCTGGATTTTATCAATCAATCTTATCAAGAAAATATTACGGATGAATTTATTAAGCCCGCTGTTAATATTAATTATCAAGGGGTTCAAAATGAAGATTCAATAATATTTGTTAATTTTCGTGCCGATAGAGCAAGGCAATTATCGCAGGCATTGGTGGCAGATAATTTTACTTTTTTTAACCGTAGAAGAATAAATTTTTCTCATAAAATTGCGATGACAGAATATTCTGCAGAGCTTAATCAATATTTTAAAATTCTTTTTCCTAGCCAATCGATCGATAATTCTTTAGGTGAGTTATTGCAAAATCATGGCAAAACCCAGTTAAGAATTGCTGAAACTGAAAAATATGCTCATGTTTCTTTCTTTTTTTCTTGTGGTAGAGAGTTAGAATTTAAAGGTGAGGATCGTATATTAATACCATCTCCTAAAGTTGAAACTTATGATCAAAAGCCAGAAATGTCGGCAGATGAACTTGGATCTAAGCTTTGCGAAGCAATAAAATCAAAAAAGTTTGATTTTATTGTGGTTAATTATGCTAATGCTGATATGGTTGGACATAGTGGAAATCTTGAAGCATCGATTATTGCCTGTAAAACAATTGATAATCAATTAGAGTTATTAACCAATGCAACATTAGAATCTGAAGGTTCGTTAGTTATTACCGCAGATCATGGCAATATTGAATCATTGCAAGATGAAAATCAACAACCGCACACTTCTCACACTACTAACCCTGTTCCTTTTATTATTATCAACAAAGAATTTGAGAATTCTAATAAAATAAGGCTTAAAAATGGCGGTTTAAAAGATGTTGCTCCCACAATAATTGAATTGATGAATATTAAAAAGCCCATTGAAATGACTGGCTCAAGCCTAATATTAAAAAATTATGAATAATTACAAGAAGTTCGCTTACAAAAAAAGAATTGCCTTTATTTTAACGGTTATATCATTCTCAATATTTGCAGTTTTTGTTATTATTAAAGATTTTCAAAATAATTTATCCTTTTTTTATTCTCCTAGCGATATTGCTAACTATAATAATCTCAATTCAAAATTAAAAAGTAAATTAGAGAGTAAATTTTTTAAAATAAGAGTAGGCGGGCTGGTAAAAGAGGGGAGTTTTAATAAAAAAGACAATCAGAATATAGCTTTTATTATAACGGACCTAAAAAATGAAATTGCAATTAATTATCAAGGTATATTGCCTGATTTATTTCGCGAAAAGCAGGGAGTAGTTGCGGTTGGTTTTTTTGATTTAGAGAAAAAAGTTTTCAATGCTACACAGCTTTTAATCAAGCATGATGAAAATTACATACCGCCAGAGGTAGCGAAAATTATCGCTAAATAAATCTCAAAATTCTTTTTTTGTTAAAAATGCTCCGTTGCAATTAACAAAAAAATTATTATAATATTTATTTTTACAATTTTTTAATTTAATTTACTTAATTTATGCTTTTTATTCACAATCCTAGAATTAGACCAATTATTCGTCTTTTGGTTATTGGTGCGGTTATTTTTTTAATAACTCGCCCTTATAACTTATTTTGCAATGCCTTCAATAAATGTTC
>JAJTDS010000056.1:0-953 GCA_021298605.1 Rickettsiales bacterium | reverse complement strand
CAGATAAACCGATTAGCTTTTTTCTTGAATTAAAGATTGAGCCAGTTGATTTAGAAAAACATATCTCGAAACGAAAATGCTTGTGTGGCTCTCGTTTTACCTTGGCCCCAAAAGAAGAAAGAATCGTTAAAGCAAAATTGAAAATTGATAAAAAAATTGCAGGAGATTCTAAATTTAATAAAGATGAAGGTTTAAGAATATTATATAAAGTCAAGGGATATTAATAATTTTCTTCAACATTTATGTCATGCAAGCTTGAAAATCAAGCTTTGTCAGATAAAATTCTGGTGCAGGTTTTGTTGCCACTAATTTTTGATAAAAGTTTTACCTATTATGCGATTAGCAATATCAAGGTTGGGGCGGTAGTTGAGGTAGAATTTGGTCGTCAAAAAATTTGGGGAATTATTATTGAAATTAATCATAAATCCTCTGTTGAAGAGCCTCCGGCCTATAAAATTAAAGATATCATCAATATTCAGCAAGATATATTCTTTACTCCGCAAATAATTGAATTTATTGAGAAAATAGCCTCTTATAATCTTGCTTCTCGCGGAATGGTGCTTAAATCTTTTTTAAATATTATCAATAGTAATAAAAAGAGAAAGAAGATTGTAACGGCTAAGTCTGATGATTTTTATAATCATCAAATTGCATTAAAGAAATTATCCGATCAACAGCAAATAATTGCCGAAAGAATAGGGCAAGAAATTAATATTGACAAGCCTTTGCCAATATTGCTTGAAGGGGTTACTGGCTCTGGAAAAACTGAAATTTATTTTAAAATAATTGCCGATTTATTGCAAAATCAAGCCTCTCAAAAGCCTCAAATATTAATTCTATTGCCAGAAATTGCCCTTACTAGCCAAATTATCAAAAGGTTTCAAGAGCAATTTAATTTTCCTCCTGCTTTGTGGCATTCACAAATTACCGCTAAAAATAAATTAGAAATATTT
>JAJTDS010000055.1 GCA_021298605.1 Rickettsiales bacterium | reverse complement strand
GGTTGAGACAAAGTAAAAGTAGGGCTGTTGCCTTGACTGTCAATAGCGGAAAATATAACATTCTTATAAGTCGCTTCGCTAATATCTTTGCCTAAACTCACTTCAACACTTCTAAAATAATCTGTTAATCTATCAGTAATAGCCTGTTTCATTGCAGTAGTTGCAGGGCTTAATGAGGTGAAAGTAAAATCAACATAAACTGGTTGTGGAGACAAAACTAAAACCATACTATCATCAGTATTTGCAGGCTTTATCCCACCATTTGCTGTATCAGTTATAACAAATTTTGCTTGTGCTAATTGTGTAGAGTTTGGTAATATATTTATTTCTTTATCATTTACAAAATAAATTGAGACATAACCAGCACTAGGAGTTGCAGGATATACCCACACCCTAGTAATTGCAGATATTTTATTGATTAAAAAAATCTCAATACTTTTATCAGTAAATGATGCAGTATTGTTAGCCCAAGCCTCTAAAATTCTTATTCTATATTCTTCTTCTGTCTCTCCATCATAGCCAAAAAATAAGCCTTCATAATTAACAATTGCAAAATTATCAACATTATCAATTGGTGAAACTAATTCTAATTGCACTCCACTTGTTGCATTGCCAATAGCTCCTTGGTCTCTTGATAACACTTGAATTTTAGCAAAGGTTGTTGTTGCAGTTATTGAGCCAGTTGCAGGAGTTGTGGGAGCATTTGCGACTTGATAACTAAATTGAGTATTGCTAATAACTGTAATTGTCGCAGTTATATTGTAATCGGTTTGGTTAGCTCCAGCAATGATAACTTGCATTCCGCTTGCTAGATTATGATTTTCAGTTGTAGTTGCAATGGCCAGTGAACCAACTCTAGTTAATGTTATATTAATTGATTGTGTAGCTATTGCTTTTTCTTCGGTAGTTTCATATTCAGTGCCGTCGGCTTTTTGCAAGATTGTATTTGCAGGAATTATAATATTAGCATTGCCTGTAAAATTAACATATCCAATTGCTTTTTGACTGCTTTTAATCGTAAGCCCTCTCATCTCTCCCCAGAATTTTAAATAATCTCCTGTTGCAGTTTGCGGGAATAATTCTTTTAAGATTTGTTTTAGTAATTGATTATTATCGTCAAAACCAGCAGATAAAGAGCTAACAAGCCCACCAACTAAACTATTGCGAATAGTAGGGTCTATTTGCTTTTTTATATCGGTCTGTCCTGTGTTAACAGACATCAATAACGAGCTAATAAGTAGTTGTTGTATTTCTTGTAATGTTTTAATTTTCAGTGCCATTCAGTGTGTAGCTTTGTTTAAAATTAAAATTATCTGTTGTTGTGATATTAATAATATATTGATTATTAAGAATATCAACATTGCAGTCAATATCACTTAAATAATTATCATCAATTAGCCATTGCAAGCCTTCTGTTATAGTGTCTTGTAAATCTTCTTTGGTTGACTCTTCAACTTTATTTTGCGAAGTGTAAAGCCAAAAATAAGAGCCGACTTCATAATCAGAGATTAAGTTAAACTCATTGGCAAAATGCCCTCTTCTTGCATCTATTTGTTCTACCTGCGAACGATCCGCTCTTTTTTCACAAAAAATAGACATAAATATTGCTGTTTTGAGATCATTGCAATATTTTATATCACCGTTCTCAAAGTCAATATCAAAAAAGTTTTTATTATTATTTAATTCAATATCAATCATTTTGTTGCAAAATTTTAAAAATAAAATAATATTTAGTTTTTTAAATTTATTGTCAATAAAAAAATGCAAATAGTAAGTATTCTTAGTAATAACAGTAAGCTAGCAAGGGTTCAGCTAGATGATGGGTCAATAATTGATGGAGTTGTTATTTTATATCCCTTCGGGTTGTTTAGCAATATAGCAATTAGTGATAACTCAATGGGCTTGTTGTTAGAGGATGGAAGTAATGATTATTCTTATGTTATGCCCTTTAATATATCAGCTCAACCAACATTAGCAAGCGGTGAAGTTGCCATTGGTAATTTTGAGAAAAATATTAAATTCTTGCAAAACGGCAAAATAGAAATAAACGGAGATGTAGTAATTAATGGCAACATAACAACAACTGGCGATACAATAATTGCTGGTAAGCTTGAGGTGGTGGGTCAAGCAAAGCTTCAAGGCAAAGATTTTATTGCACACATTCATTCAGGAGTTCAGACTGGCTCCTCAAATAGTGGTAGTGTTGTTTAGCTCCTGCTTAGCTTCTTTAATAAGCTTTTTAAATTGTGTAATTTGTTGCTTGCTAGTTGATATTGAGATTTGATGTTTCAATAGCTCAATATATTCCTTAATATTTTCTTTTGTCATTATTTTGTTGTTAGTTTGTTAAAATAAATACCTTAATCTTGTTAAAGGCGGAGTTGATACTGACATTCGGGAGCAACCCCCCTTTTTTAGTGCGATAAGTGGTATTCCAATATTATAATTGCAATAAAATAAATTGCCAAAAAAATTGCTAAATATTTCATAAATGTAGGGTTTTTTTCGAGTTTGTCTAAGAAGTCCATAGTTTTAGTTTGTTGTTAGTAATTATTCTGCGATTATTTCAATTTCTAAGATATTGACAAAACCTCTTTTTGCCATCCATTTTTTAGCACCTTCTAAAGTTTTAAAATCTTTACTTTCGGTAAAAGTGCAAGCTGTATAATATAAATTATTATAATAAGTAATGAATGCAGTGTGTCTATCTTGGTCTTTTCTATAAGAATAAATTTTCATAATTTGTTTGTTGTTTGTTAATAAATTGATAAGCTGTTTATTTCTTAATCAATATAATTAGTATATAATTATAATTTATAATAGTCAAGAACTATTTTCGATTATTTTCAATTATTTTTAAATTCTTATCGGCATAATAAGACCAGTAAAATTATCTGCTACAATTTGCATAACTGAATTACTATCTCTTAATATAAGAATGATTATATCATCATCTATTGATTTTAAGATATTCAATAATAACCTAGCATTAAAGCCCGTCTCTAGCTTCACTAAGCCTTCTATTGTCATTTGATTGATATATTTAATTTGATTTTGCTCTTTAACCTTTATTTCTAAGATATTATTTTCAAAATTAAATATCATTGAATTATTTTTATCTGTTGTTATTGCCAGAGCTTCTTGAGTTGTTGTAATTAATTCATTTTTATTGACTTTTACAATTTCATTGCCAATAAAAAACCTAGTATAGTCTGGATATTCAGCATCAACTAACCTTAAAAAAAGAGTAGTGTTATTAGATTCTATCTTAAGAAAGCTAATTGTATTTGTTTTATTTAGCGATATAATTAGTAATTCATCGCTCTTGAATGCTTTTATTATTTGTTTTACAGCAATATCTGGGATAATCTCATTAATCTCTTGAGTGTAAATATCTTGAGTTTTTATTATCATACAGTGTCCATCGGTGCTAACTAAGTTTAGTTTATTGTCTTTACTGTTAATATTTACACCTTTTATATTTTGCCTTGCCTTATCCTTACTCATTGCAGGTTTGACTTGATTAAGCATTTTAACAAATTGATTACCTGAAATTCCTAATATTTTTTTATATTCTGTTCCGCAGATAACTTTATCATCATAGACTATTACCTCAATTGAATAGTTATTAATTATTAATTTACCACAGTCAAATAATAAAGTTATTATATCACTTTTAATTGTTTTAACAAGTTTTATAAACTCTTGAATATCAACAGCAATACTTATATCACTAGCAACTTCGCAATCAACTGTAATGCTAATGTTTGTTTGTTCAGAGATATGATATAAATTTAATTTATTATCTTTTTTTTTAATAAATAAAAGAGTAAATGGGTCATATATTGCTTTTTTATCAAAATCAATTTGATTAAGGGCATTTACTAGTGTTTTAGTTTTAATTTTCATAATTTGTTTTGTTTTGTTAGTAAAGTTGGTTTTTTGTGGTGTTGGTTGGTTGAATTAATTTTTGATTAGTTCAATAAATAAAATATCTTTATTTATTCTAGTTCTATAATTGACTTTGTAATTAATATTATTTTCCTTTAAAAATTGATTAGCATCATCTAAATTATCGTATAAGGACAAATCAAATAAATCAAATCGAGTTGAGTCAATGGTTGTAATATCAAAGCCGAGATTAAGGAATAAATCTTTGAAGCAATTATTGGCTCCAATACCGCTCCCTATTGTTTCTTCACTTATTGTGTTAAGTTCGAAAAAGCGACCGCTTATAGATTTTGTAAAGTGTAGTTTAAGGCTTGAATAATCTTTATAGTTTTTTTTGTTTCTCATAGTTTTGTTTTGTTTTTTGTTAGTAGTTTATAATTAATAAATTAATTATGTAATTAATATAACATTATAATTTTATATTGTCAAGAATTATTTTCAATTATTTTTAAATTATTTTTATTAATTTGAAAATAATTAAAGTTTAAATCTTCATCAGTAATTTTCATTGCGAACTCTTCTTTTGCCTGCCTCTTATCTTTTATCCAGCCCTTCAATAAACTAGCTTGCACATTAAAGGCTTTAGCAAAATCAACATTAAATTTTATGTGGCAATTGTTATTTTTATAGAATTTAATCTCGCCAAAATTTTTATGGCCCAGAAGATTATTGCAAATAGTTTCCCAATCTTGAATAACTTGATTTTCTTTTGATTGTCTATAATAAATTGTATAACCATATCTATAATCATTGATTGAAGTTATAATTCTATAATCAAGAGTAATATTATTAACCTCTTCTTTGTTTTTAAATCTAGTTCCTGCACCGCTTCCCCATCTGTTTTCTTCAGTTTCAAATACTTTTTGATTAGATTTATATTTTTTAACATTGGCAGGCTCAATGCAAATATCGAACATAAATAATAATTGCTCGTCATAAGATTTATTAGCATTCTTGATTATCCAAATAACAATAGCATAAACATTTTTCTCATTAAAATCAATGCTACCAATGCTAACTGTTATTTTTTTTATTAATTTGTCTCTTGTTGAATGAATCAATCTTGAAGTGATTTTATCGGTATTATTAATTAAATATCTCCAATACTCTTTTTTTAAATTTGATATTTTGTAATTTAATGAACTTAGTATTTTGTTTTTATCTAAGCCAATATCTTTTAATGTAGCTTCTCCCAACTGTGCTATCGCCTTATAACTGTTAAGTAATTTCTCAAATTCTATATTATAAAGATTACAAAGAGTTTCAATTGTATTGTTTCCAGCAACTAATTCATTTTCCTTTGCATCTTCTAGTTTTTCTTTTAATTCCTTTTCTTTTTCGTTTTTAAAAGATTCGCCAAATTTTTCCTCAAAAAAATCAATAAAAGATTGATTGATAGATTCTCTATCTTGATAAATTCGCTTTTCTCTCAATCTTGAAAAATGAATAATATCAACATAGGCTCTTGCTTGTCTCTCTCCATCAAGAAAATCATCATTGCCAATTATTTTAAATGTAAATTCTCTTTTTTTAATTAAAGCAAGCAATTGATCATCTTCAGTCCAGCGACTAGGCACAATCATTATAACATCATTATATCAATTATTTTTTTTGCCTCGATTTCAAGTTTAGTAAAAAAGTTGCCATTGCCCGCCCCAATATCTAATATTGTTGAACCATTTAGTTTTCTGCTAAAATGGTTATAGATTTTTGCAATCATCCGTGAATTAGTAGGGTAAAACTCAAAATCTTGGTTATTTTCTTTTAATTTGTCTAATAAGTTTTTCATAATTATTTGTTTAGTTTGTTAATTAATAAATTGATTAAGTTGTTAATTGCTTATCAATGTAATTAGTATAAAATTATAATTATATATTTTCAACAATTATTTTCAATTTTTTTCAATTATTTTTATTATCTATATTTTTCCGTTAAATCGCCACCAAAAAGACTAAATAATTTACTTACCGAGGTTGAAAGGAAAGGGTTGTTATCAAATTCTGTGAAGCTTCCGATATTGCATATTGATAATTCTGTTTTGCTTCCACTGTTATCTTGCTTATAGCTTACACCTTGAATAAGAAAAAAGCTATTGAGTTCGTTAGCTTCATCTTTTAGCGATAATATTGTGTTGGCTTGCCACAACAACCCACTTGACACATTTGTGTAAAAACCCTGCACCGAGCAACTATATGAGCTATTAGTTTTTAACGAGCCAATCAATTGAATAAATTTATAGGTATCATTATTGTCAACAGATAAACCGCTTGACATAATATTTGCACTACTTGAAGTTAAATCAAGTGAACCTACCGCTAAATCCGCACCCTCTCTTGTAATTAGAATATCTCCATTTTCATCTGTGATTAAAATTACTCTTATCATTCTCGCTAAATCATCAATAAAATCAAATATCTTTTGCTCTTTATTACATACAAATGATTTGCTGGGTAGTTTTGGAAGTATTGCGATATCGCTGTTAATCTTAATATTGCTATAACCATTATCATCAAGTATAATTCTTAGTAGCTTCTTAAAATCATTTTGCCTATATTGTTTTGGCAAAATAGAGCTGTTAATTAGCTCGCCCGTTTTATCTCTACCAGACACTGTTATTGAGTGGCTGTTAAGCTCTTGATTATTTTCTATTCTCTCAACATTACCAGTAAATACTAATTCCTTGCCTATCTCTATTTTGATTTTAGATCCTTGTTTTATGCTCTTATCATTAAGCATCTGTTGAGTAATACTAAAAGAAAATGAATTGCAGAAATTCTCAATTGATTTATCTAATGAGAAATCAATAAAATT
>JAJTDS010000054.1 GCA_021298605.1 Rickettsiales bacterium | reverse complement strand
GCTAATCAAGAGAAAAAAATATATGCTGTGCAGTTTCATCCAGAAGTAATTCACTCAATTGACGGCGCTAAAATAATTAAAAACTTCGTTGTTGATATTGCAAAATCTAAGCAAGAATGGACAATGAAAAATTTTAAAGAAGAGCAAATCCTTGCGATTAGAAAAAATGTAGGAAAAAATCAGGTTATTTGTGGTTTAAGTGGCGGAGTTGATTCCTCAGTTGTTTCCGCCTTAATTAGCAATGCAATCAATAAACAATTAACTTGTATTTTTGTTGATCACGGCTTACTAAGAAAGAATGAAGGTGCTGAAGTTAAAAAAATTTTTACTGAAAATTTTGATATTAATTTTATTTATGTTGATGCATCGGAGCTATTTATTGGCAGATTAAAAAATGTTTCTGACCCAGAAAAGAAAAGAAAAATCATCGGCAAAACATTTATTGAGGTTTTTAACAAAGAGGCATTAAAGATAAAAAATGCAAAATTTTTGGCACAAGGCACTTTATATCCTGATGTTATTGAATCTTTGCATCCAAATCAAGGTGTTAGTCAAACAATAAAATCTCATCATAATGTTGGTGGATTGCCAAAAAGAATGAAATTCAAGCTAATTGAGCCCCTTAGAATGTTATTTAAAGATGAAGTCAGAATTCTTGGCAAAGAATTAGGTTTGCCAGATATTGTAGTTGGTAGGCATCCATTTCCGGGTCCAGGGCTTGCAATTAGAATTATTGGCACAATTACGGTTGAAAAAATAAAAATCTTGCAAGATGCTGATGCAATCTATATTGAAGAAATTAAAAAAGCTGGTCTATATAATGAAATATGGCAAGCATTTGCTGTTTTATTGCCGGTTAAAACAGTTGGAGTTATGGGGGATTGCCGAACCTATGAATCGGTTTTAGCATTAAGAGCGGTTACTTCCGTTGACGGCATGACTGCGGATATTTATCATTTCGATTCGCATTTATTGGCAAAAATTAGCAACCGCATCATTAATGAAGTAAGGGGAATAAACCGTGTAGTTTATGACTATACCTCAAAACCACCCGGAACTATTGAATGGGAATAGTCTTGATAATTCTAGTACATTGATTTATATAGTTTTTATTTACACAAAACTTATACAAAAAGCCACTCAAAACCGTAATCAATGTTAAGCAAAAATGAATTACTTAAAGAATTAATTAATAAAGAATGAGGAAAATATGATTTTATATGTTGATAACAACTTTATTTCACCTTATGCCATGTCAGCATATGTTTCACTTAGGGCAAAAAATTTGAATTTCACTATTAAAACAATTAACCTTAATATAAATCAAAATAAAGAAAATAACTTCTTATCTTTCACTCGCAGAGTGCCAACTTTAGAAACTAATGATTTTTCTTTGTCAGAATCATCTGCGATTTCTGAATACTTAGATGAAAGATATCCAGATAATAATATATATCCAAAAAGTCTAAATGAGCGTGCTAGAGCACGAGAAATACAAGCATGGCTAAGAAGTGATTTACTAGCACTGCGCAACGAAAGATCAACTGAAACCATATTCATTAAGCCAACTAATAAACCTTTAAGCGAGGAAGCAAAAGAATCTGCAAGCAAACTAGTTCAAGCTACTAATTCACTGTTATTCGAAAATAAAATGAATTTATTTTCGGAGTGGTGTATAGCAGATGTTGACTTGTCGCTTATGCTTAATAGATTAATCTTAAATGGATATGAAGTATCTGATACATTAAGAAGATATGTAGAACACCAATGGAAAAATGAATTTATTCAGGATTGGATAAAGTTACGAAAATAAGGATTTCTATCAAGTAAAAACAATGCCCAAACTTATAAATTTAAAAATAGCTCTTAGTTTTAGTTTCATAAAATATTGAGCGGGAGTAGTCTTGCAATTTTTTAGCTCAATTTACAACCCTTTCCTAAAAAATAATTACTAGATAAAAGGTCAATAAGTGGCTATTTTAGCATTTCGCCAATTTTTTTAGTTTTAAGAATTTCTCTTGCTTTGCTGTATTTTTCATCATACCAAAACACTAAACAACCATTACAGCCCTTGCCACAACAACCTTCCTTGCCAATTCTTGGGGTTTTGGTAGATAATGTAGAATCGCTATTTATATCTTCTTCCACGAGATTCAATGCCTCAAAATATTGATTTCTCTTCTTTTGATATTTAAGTTCTTTAATATCTCCAGCTTCAAGCGAATGAGATAAGGTTCTTGATTCAACTTTTAATTTCTCTGCTTCATCAAGTAATTTTTCTTTTCTGGCAATTGAATTAGAAGGAAGTAGTTTTTTGATATTTTCTTGACCTTCTAAATGAAATAAATTTGAGTTAATTCTAATTTTTGGCTTTTGCCCTGCATTTACAACCTTTGTAACTTTATTAGGATTTTCAGCATCAATAAAATCATATATTCTTAATAAAATTGGTTTTCTTTGCAAAGGAGATAAAAATTCAACAACATCGCCCTCTTCTAATTTATTTTTAACCTCTAAAATTAGATCATCCTCTTGCCATTCAACAACTCTACCCGCAAATTCATAAAAACTAGTTGAGCCAGTACTTTCATAATCGTGAGCCAATTCAGTCAATCTTCCTTCGTGGAAAGCTAAACTATAACCACGATTAGCAATTGCATTAATTTCATTCATATAATCTTGATAGTGCCAATTTTCGGGATCATTAAAATAATCATCAATCGCAGCACGATAAACCCTAGCCACTGAACCAACATAAAATTCGGTTTTGTTTCTGCCTTCAACCTTAAAGGAATCAAGACCAAGCTTAATATATTCATCAAGCTTTGGTAATAGGCATAAGTCTTTAGCATTAAGAATATAAGAACCATTAACATCTTCTTCAAATGGCATTAAGGCACCCGGCCTAATCTCTTCTTCTAAAAAGAAATCGAAAAGATCTTTATTTTGATCATTAATTTCAATTTCATGCTCACTATTATCTTTTAATTTAATTTTTAATTTATAACCCCAACGACAACTATGGGCACAACTACCCTGATTAGCACCTCTTTCTGCCATAAAATTCGAAAGTAGACATCTTCCAGAATAGGTCATACACATTGAGCCGTGAATAAAAGTTTCAAGCTTTATATTTGGGCATTTTTCTCTAATTTCCCTAAGTTCGTCAAAAGAAACTTCTCTTGCTAGAACCACGAGACTTGCTCCTTGCTGTTGCCAAAAATCTACAGTTAGCCAAGAACAAACATTGGCTTGAGTTGAAATATGAAGCTCCAATTCAGGAGCATATTTTTTTACAAAACTAAAAACTCCAGGGTCAGAAACTATTAACCCATCAGGCTTAACCAAGCGAACGGTTTCTAGAAACTGAGGCAATTTTTCAATATCTTTATTGTGAGAAAATAAATTTAAAGTTAAATAAACTTTTTTACCATAAAGATGAGCAAATTCGATGCCATCAACTACATCTTCAAGAGTAAAAGCAGATTTTACTCTCAATGACATATCTGGGGTTCCACAATAAACTGCATCTGCACCATAAAGAATGGCTGTTTTTAAACGAGTAAGATTACCTGCTGGCATTAATAATTCTGGCTTTTTTAAGGGCAATTTCATATTTTTTTATCATTAATGAGATTATTTTATACTGAATCAATAATATTTGCTTCATTAAAACCTTGATTTCTTAACAAGCAAGAATCGCATTTTTGACAAGATTTAATTTTTTCAATTAAACCAAAGTCATTTTTAACAATAATTGGGTCGTAGCAACTATGAGTCATTGAGTAATCAACTCCTAGCTCTGTTCCCTTTTTAATGATATCAGCTTTTGACATTTTTATTAATGGAGCCTTAATTTGCAAGCTTTTACTGTTATTATTTGCTCCTGCAATGTTGATTAAATTTTGAAATGCAGAAATAAATTGAGGTCTACAATCAGGGTATCCACTATAATCAACCGCATTTACTCCCACAAAAATAGCATCAGCACCAATAGTTTCTGCATATCCAAAGGCAAAGGCAAGAAATATAGTATTTCTAGCAGGAACATAAGTATTTGGCACCTTATCGCTAGAAGTTTCTTGTTTTATATCGGAAAGATCTCGATTTTTTAGAACTTCTAAAGATTGATTAAGTAAAGCAGAATTTGCAAATATTGATAAATCAATTTTTGCCACCTTATGCTCAATAATATTGAATTTCTTGCTATTATTGGCAATAAATTTACTTGCAACCTCTAATTCTACCTTATGCCTTTGATTATAATCAAAACTTAAAGCATAATTTAAGTAATTTTCTTGATTCGCAATTGCGAGAACTGTCGAGGAATCAAGCCCACCGCTAAATAATGTTATCGCTTTTTTCATCAATCGTTAAATTAATTTAAAAATCATCATAATCGCAACAGCAATTATACCAGATAATATTCCCGAAACTAAATCATCCAACATAACTCCTAAACCACCCTTAACTTCGCGGTCAATTTTACCAATTAATGATGGCTTAACTATATCAAAAAAACGAAATAATATTAGGCAAATTAACGGATTAATAAATTCAATAAACCATATTTTATCAGCATTAAGCAAAGCAGACTCAACAAAAAAACTAATATAGATAAAACTTATGTTTAGAGCTAACATTTGCCCTACAAATTCATCAATTACTACTGAAGAAGGGTCTTTTTGGTTGAGATGCCGTTCATAAAATGGCACCGCAACAACTCCATAAAAGAAAGCAATAATGGCAACCACTAACCACATTAAATTAATTTGTGAAGCAAATTCAGATAATAAAAATAAAGAACAATGCCAAATGATTACAGTAACAATGCTAGCAACGGTTCCGGGGGCAAATTTTGCATTACCACAAGTAAATAAAGTTAAGAATTTTTGATGCTTTGCTAAAGAAAAATTTTTACCAATAAAAACTTTCTTTAGCCATTTGTTAAAAGGCTTAAATGATTTATTATCAATATTAATCATATTTTTAGATTTGGTTAAATTTTTCTAAAATTAATAAATAAATTTTATAAAGATCATTAATTTCACTTAGTTCAGCATATTCATTAACTTGATGAGCGGTTTTATTGACTAAACCCAACTCAATAACTTCAGCATAATCTTTAATAAATCTGGCATCAGAAGTTCCGCCCGTAGTGCTTAATTTTGGCTTAAAACCAGTAATTTCATTAGTCGCTTCAACCGCTATTTTCGCAAGCTCTTTTGGTTCGCTTAAAAACGATTCCCCACTTAATCTATAATTTAATTCATATTGAGCCTGCATTGCTATTGCATTCTTACTACAAACAAAATTTATTAACTCAATAATTTGTTTTGAATTGTGAAAATCATTAAAACGAATATTAAAATTAGCATTTGCTTGCATTGGAATTACATTATTGCCAAAATTATCAGAACTAATTGCAGTGATTTCTAGATTAGTAGGGTCAAAAAATTGATTACCATCATCAAAACAATGCTGTTTTAAAGTTTTTAAAATATCTATTAAAATAGTATTAGGATTAATTGCATTTTCTGGATAAGCAACATGCCCCTGCTTGCCAATAATTTTTAGCGAAAAATTAATACTACCTCTTCTGCCAATTTTTATCATCTCACCTAAATGATTAGGATTGGTTGGCTCACCAACAATAGCATGAGTTATTGGCAATTTTTTTTCTTTTATCCATTGTAAAATCTTTTTAGTACCGTTAATGCCATCAGCTTCTTCATCATTGGTAATTAAAAAACCTATTGCAAAATTAACATTACCTTGCTTGCTAGTAATAAAATCAAGAACAGCAGAAATAGAGCAAGCAATCGCACATTTCATATCGCTTGCCCCCCTGCCAAATAATTTACCATCATCAATTGTTGCTGAAACAGGGTCAAACTGCCATTTATCTAAATCGCCAACCGCAACAACATCGGTATGACCAGCAAAATAAAGGGCTCTTTTAG
>JAJTDS010000053.1 GCA_021298605.1 Rickettsiales bacterium | reverse complement strand
CCTGTTCGTTGTCGTCTATCTGCACAAAAATAACTCCATCTTCTGCAAGCAAATCTTTTGCAACTGTAAGGCGGTTTTTCATAAATACTAGCCAAGTCGAATGGTTGAAGGCATCATTATATTTAAAGCCGTCACTACCTGTGTTATAGGGCGGGTCGATATAGATAAGCTTAACTTTACCGCGATATTTTGGCAATAGGCTATAAAGTGCCAGCAGGTTATTGCCTTTGATAAGCAGGTTGTCGGTTTGGTGGTTGAATTGTTGGGCTGAATAACCCTCCCCCAGAATTTTATTTTCTGGGAGGGTAGAGGAGTCAATAGAGTTATGGGGTTGAATAACCCTCCCCTTGAGGGAGGGTAAATTTGCTAGCTTGCTAGCAAATTTGGGAGGGGTCGGAAAGCTTATTACAGCTTTATCCTTGATGTTGTTGAGAGTATTATTTGAACCCCTCCCCGCATCGCCAAAAAGTTGGCTCTGCGACCCTCCCGGACAATAAAATTCTGGGGGAGGGTTAGAATCTGTTTTGGCAATAATCCTTGTAAAATTTGTTAAAACTTTTGGCTCGAAAAGCCTCGTGATTTCTTCGGGAGCAAGGGTTTGGTTGTAAAAAATTTCGCTCCGTTTTTTATCTTCGCTAGACATTCCGCCTTCTAAAACACATTCCTTAAAGGGAAAGTTTAAGACCACTGCACCAAGCTCTTTGGCAATAGATTTTTCGCCAGCCATCAAGGTAATTTTGTTTTTATATTTGGTGTAAGAAGAGGCAAAAACCTCTTTTTGGCGAATAAAATCCATAAGCTTTTGGGCATCAAACACAATGTAGCCACTTGCTTCGTAAAAGAAATGAGTTTTTAATTCTGACACGGAAAGCAGTTTTTCAACAATTTGCGAACGATCTTCTTTATAAAGTTCTAACTCTAGCTGTTTATAAGATTTAAATTCAGGAAAAAGTTCCTGTAATTTTGTTTCAATTTGTGTCATATTTTATATAATTTTGAGATTATTTTGGTTATTGCAACCGCATGGTGAAAAATGTTTATTTGCCTTCCTAACTAGCTCTCTGTTGTGTAATTGGGGGATTCGGAAGTTATGATAATTGAATGGGGGTGGCTTTCTCGAAGCCCAGAATTAGTGATTCTAACAAATTGACAATTATGTCGCATTTCTTCAATATTAGCATTTCCTGTATAGCCCATCGCAGATTTAAGCCCTCCTACTAATTGATGAATTACATCTGCAACTGCCCCCTTATAGGCAACTCTGCCCTCAACACCTTCGGGGACTAATTTTAGTTTATCTTTGATATCTTGTTGAAAGTAGCGATCTGCTGACCCGCGAGACATTGCCCCTAATGAACCCATCCCACGATATATTTTATAAGATCTGCCTTTGAATAATACAATTTCTCCGGGGGTTTCTTCCGTTCCTGCTAATAGCCCGCCAAGCATTACTGCATTGGCTCCTGCTCCTATTGCTTTGGCTAAATCGCCAGAGAATCTAATTCCACCATCTGATATTACTGGCACCTTGACTTGATCACAAAATTCTACTACATCAATAATTGCTGAAAATTGAGGAACCCCAACCCCCGCAACAACCCTAGTGGTACAAATTGAGCCCGGCCCTATCCCCACTTTAACTGCATCTGCCCCTGCATCAATTAAAGCCTTGGCGGCTTCTTTAGTGGCAATATTGCCAGCAATAAATTCTTGTTTAGGAAATAATTTTTTTAACTGCTTCATAGTTTCAATAACTCCAATTGAATGACCATGTGCGGTATCAATGGTTATAATGTCTGCCCCTGCTTCAATAAGGCTTTCTGCTCTTTGAATACCCTCTTTGCCAACCCCTGTTGCTCCTGCAACAATAAGCCTTCCTTGGCTATCTTTGGAAGCATTAGGGAATTGCTTATTTTTTTCTAAATCTTTACCAGTAATTAAGCCAATGCAATTATTTTGATTATCAACAATGATAATTCGCTCAATTTTATTTTTATGCAACAAAGCCTTGGCATCATTCTTGCCTATGTTGTTCTTCGCTGTGACTAAATTTGATTTTGTCATTAATTCTTTTATGGGCTGTTTTTTATCGGTCGCGAAGCGAACATCGCGATTGGTAATGATTCCCATTAATGTTTTGCTACCTTTCTTAACCACTGGAATACCAGATATTCCGTGATTATGCATAAGGTTTAAGGCATCTCCCAAAGAGGCATTTGAATCAATAGTTACGGGGTTGATAACAATTCCTGATTCAAATTTTTTTACTCGACGAATTTCGTCAGATTGTTCTTTTATGGTAAGATTTTTATGAATACAGCCAATTCCACCGCATTGAGCCATTGCAATGGCAAGACGACTTTCAGTTACGGTATCCATAGCCGAAGAGATAATGGGAATATTGATGCTAATTTTTTTAGTGATTCTGGTTTTAGTATCTGCATCTGCGGGTAAAACAGTTGATAATGCTGGTTTAAGAAGCAAGTCGTCAAAAGTGAGAGATTCTTGAATTTCTTTGATTATATTGGTTTTAGAAATATTTTTATTAACTACCTTTTTGGTTGTGTTGTTGTTTTTGCTCATTTTTCCTTAGATTTTTATTTAAAAGATTTTTATAGCCCCCAATTAAAAAATAAGTAGTTTTAAAATCAACAATTTCGTTATTAATTTTAGTTAAATTAATTGAATATTTTATTTAAAAATAAAAAATTGATATTATGATATGTATATCCAATATACTTAAATTAATATCTTATTACTAAAATAATGAAAAATAAAGCTAGCAAAACCAGTTCTTTTAAAACAGGCTCTTTTAAACAAAATTCTTTTAAATCGCAACCTTCTAAATCAAGGGGCGAAGGCGAAAATTCAAGAAATTCTTTTCAAGATAATCAACCACAAAAAAAATATATCAAAAAAGGCGGTAATTCAAAATTTGTTAGCGAAGAGTTAATTAGCAATTCTAAAGCCAAATCAATGATTCAAAATAAAAGAAAGCATAATTCAATTATTGAAAATTCAACTAGAAATCATCATTTTTCAATCGAAAATCTAGCAAAATTGCTATATCAAAAAATTAATTATCAAAATAATAAAAACAACTCTTACGATAAGGAGGAAGGCAAAAAATCATATACAGCTGAACTTCATAGCGGTGGAGTGGCAAGAATTGCCCGCAAAATTGGTGAAGAGTCAACCGAAGTTATAATTGCTTCTTTTATCAATCAACAAAGAGATAACCAAAAATCAAAACAAGATCTAATCAACGAAGTCTGTGATCTTTTTTATCACACCCTAGTATTGCTAGCTTCAAGCAATATTACTTTTGATAAAATTCTAGACGAACTATATAAAAGAAATGTGCAAAAATAAATTATGATAAAGCTTACTGAATCAGCAATTGCAAGAATTAACGAAATAAGAAAAGACCCTCAAAAAAGTTTTTTAAGAATTACCGTTGATAGTGGCGGTTGTAATGGTTTTCAATATAATTTTAATTTTGATAATCAAGAAGCTAGTGAAGATATAATAATAGCAAGGTCTAATAATCAAACTATTGCCATTACTGACAAAACTTCTTTACAATTTCTTGAAAATGCTGAAATTGATTTTGTAAAAGAGATAGGAGCATCTTACTTTAAAGTTAATAACCCTAATGCAACTAGTAAATGCGGTTGCGGTTCTTCATTTGCAATTTAATTTATTTTCTGCTACTAATATTGGGGTTTCTAATATAAAGAGGTTCAAGGTTTTTCAAGCTCTCAATAGAAAAATTTTTATCATTTAATTTTTGTAAAGCAAATTCTGCAAAATAATTTGCCTCTAATTTTTCGTTATGATGATTAATAAAATAATTAATATTCTTTTTTTGACATTGATTAGCGATGCTTATTTTTGCTGATCCGCCAATTAAAAAATTAGATTTTGATAATTTTTCTTCAATATTATTAAAATTTGCAAGATAGGGCTGACCTATTCTCTTTATTGATTTGTAATTATTTTCATTTTGAGTGATTAAAAATTCTTGGCAAAAAAATTCTTCATTGCTGGCATCAAGAAAAATAATCATTGGAATTTCTTGATTATTGTTGGCAAATTGATTCAGCCATTGATTTTTTAAATATTGATAAATGATAATTTCAAAATAATCGCAAGCTAAAACTGGAATTTTACTAGCAATTGCAATAGTTCTGGCAACAGATAAACCTATTCTAACCGAAGTAAAACTACTGGGACCACGATTAGTAATTATTGCATCAAGTTGTTGATACCAAATATTGCAACTTCGAAGAATTTTTTCTATTTCTACAATTAACAATTCTGATTGTTTTTGACTTTCAAAAATATTGTTATTAGCAATTATTTTATTATCCTCTACCAAAGCAAGAGAAAGCCAAGAATTGCAACTATCAAATGCTAATATTTTCATATTATTTAGATTATTTTAGTTGATGTTTTGAAATTTTTAATTACCAGCCTTAACTTAGCTAAAATAATAATTTTTTACCAATATTTTACTTGTATTTTGATAAATAATTTTTATTATAGCGGGCTAAAATATTTAGGTCATATCTAGCTTGTATAGATTTACTTAATAGAATTTATAATCAATATCGAAACCGCTATAAACTAAAACAATTTAAGAATGAACAGTACAAATATCAATAAAAATTCTCATAAAAATTCTACAAAAATAATTCGCCCAACTCAAGAACAAGCCGAGGAAGCGGTTAGAACCCTAATTGCCTGGGCGGGAGACAACCCAAATAGAGAGGGTTTAATAGAAACTCCAAAAAGAGTAATTAATGCCTATAAAGAATTTTTTTCTGGCTATGCTCAAGACCCAGTTGCAATTATTGGCAAAACTTTTGAAGAAGTTGGTGGTTATGATGATATTGTCTTGCTAAAAGATATGAGGGTCGAGTCTCACTGCGAACATCATATGGTGCCAATTATTGGAGTTGCCCATATTGCTTATATTCCAAATAAAAAAGTGGTTGGAATAAGTAAAATAGCTCGCCTACTTGAGGTTTTTGCAAAAAGGTTGCAAACCCAAGAAACAATGACTGCCCAAATCGCAGATACTATCAATGTTGCCCTAAAACCTAAAGGTGTAGCAGTTTTGATCGATGCAAAACATCAATGCATGACCACTCGCGGTATTCATAATATTAGCACCTGCACCATCACAAAAAGAATGCTTGGGCAATTTCAAAAAGATACCAATCTTGAAGATCGTTTTTTAAATTTAATTGCTAATAAAACAAATTACTAATGAACCTTGTTTTTAGCACCTCTAATTTACCAATAGTTTTAGCTTCTAGTTCGGCGGTAAGAAAAAAAATATTAGCTGAAAGCTTTATCCCTTTTATTGTCGATATTCCAGAATTTGACGAGGAACAGGCTAAACAAAAATTGGTGCAAAAATTTACCAATAATACTAAAATTAATATTAAAAAAATTGCCTTAGAGCTAGCAATTGGTAAAGCAAAATCTTTAAGTAAGAAATATCCCAATCAATTAATTATTGGTTCCGACCAAATTTGTGAGTTTAAAGGCAATATTATCAATAAATCAAATAGTGCCAAGGAAGCAATTAATCAATTACAAATGATGAGTAATGATCTACATTTACAGCATAATGCAGTGGTGATTACATTAAATAACAAGGTTATTTTTAAAAATAGCAATATTTCTAAAATGTGGCTTAAAACTTTTAAATTTTAATTCAAATATATCATATGCCTAATAACAATAAAAATGAATTTGACAACAAAAAGCCTTCTCAAACTCAAGAGAAGATAATTTATAAATCTTTAAATGCTGCAATTCTTACTGATATTGTAAATCAAAGTAATATTAGTAGCAAGACAGAATCAAATAATAGCGATAAAGATAAGGAAAAAAATAAATAATATTTCTAAATTATATGAACACCAGTAATAACAAAGAATTGGATTTAGAAACCAATGAAATTATTCGTCAATCTTCAATTCAGGCATTAATTGACTATGATCGCGAGACAATTCTTTCATCTAGCCAATCTCATGATAGAGAAATTTTTCTATATAATGCAGGTTTGACAATTACTCAGCTATATATTTTGAAGGAAATATTATCAAATCTTTCCTTGGTAACTTTTATTTTCTTCTTAATGTCTTTTATTCCAATCATTATATTGGCTATGAAGTCAACTTTTTATTTGCTAACATCAAATAAATTAGCAAAGAATAACTCTTTTGAGAACTTAATTTTTGGTCTCAGTTCTGCAATTTATAATTTAAAAGAGCCCAAACCAGAAGAATTTAAGAATAATTTAATGAAAATGCAAAGCAAAATAGAAGGTGCTAATAGAGAGATAAATAAATTATTTAATAAAAGTCATAAAAAATCTATTTTTGCATTATTATTTCTTGGTTGGCAATTGATTATTTTGGCTATAATTTATTTTTTACAATTTTTGGTAGAAAAAAATTATCTAAAAGAGAGTTATGTATCTGAATTATTAATATCAGTAGTTTTAATAATTTCTTTATTATATTATCATTTTGTTGCTAAAAAACCAATCAATACAACTAAAAAAACAACATAAACTTAACAATGCCTATTTTTGATTATTCGCTAATAATTAGCTTTTTTACCCTTTCATTCCTTGAAATTATTCTTGGTATTGATAATTTAATTTTTATTGCTTTGGTGGTTCATAAATTGCCAAAAAATATTAAAAAAACTGCAAGAATATTCGGCTTATCTCTTGCCTTGATTATCAGAATTTTAATGCTTCTAACCTTATCTTGGATAATGGGGCTTACCGAGCCTTTATTTACAATATTTTATGCAGAAATTTCGTGGAAAAGCATCTTATTAATTCTAGGCGGTTTGTTTTTAATGGCAAAAAGTGGTTATGAATTATATGGAGATATAGTAAATGGAGGCGTTGAGGAGCATCAAAAAGAACAAGATAAATCTAGTCATAAAAAATCTTTATTATTGGCAATTTTACAAATCTCGATGATAGATTTTGTTTTTTCTTTTGATTCCGTTATTACCGCGGTTGGAATGACGAATAATATTCAATTAATTATTTCTGCAATTATTGTTGCAATGATTGCAATGTTGCTTTGTTCTGAATATATTAGCGATTTCTTGGCAAAATACCCATCTCTAAAAGTTATTGCCCTTGCATTTATTTTCTTGGTTGGAGTTATATTATTTGCTGATGGTTTTAATATTGAAATTGAAAAAGCTTATTTATATTTCGCCTTATTCTTTACCTTAGGTGTTGAAATAATAAATATTATTGCTAATAAAAGGACTTAATCGATGAATCAAACAAAGTTTCGTAAATATTTTGGTACTGATGGAATTCGCGGTAGAGTTGGTAATTTTCCAATAAATGCCGAGATTGCCCTAAAAATAGGCATTGCCGTGGGTATAAAATTCTCAAATTTTAATAATCAAAAACTACATAGAGTAGTGATAGGCAAAGATACCCGTCTTTCAGGTTATGTTATTGAATCTGCTATTACTGCCGGTCTTGCTTCCGTCGGCATTGAGGTGTTTTTAGTGGGCCCTCTACCAACTCCTGCCATTTCAATGATTACAAAATCAATGCGGGCAGATGTTGGTATTATGATATCCGCATCTCACAACCCATATCATGATAATGGTATTAAAATATTTGATGGCAATGGCAATAAACTTAGCGATGAAATGGAATTGGAAATAGAGCAATTAATAGATAGTGATCTAAGTGGCTATTTTGCGATGGATAGAGAAGTTGGTAGAGTTAAGAGAATTGAAGATGCGAGAGGTCGCTATATTGAATTTGTTAAAAATTCTTTTCCTAAAGACAAATCTCTTGAAGGTCTTAGAATAGTTGTTGATTGTGCTAACGGTGCTTCCTATAAAATTGCAGGAACCATATTTAATGAGCTTGGTGCCGAAACAATAATTATCAATAATCAGCCCGATGGTTTTAATATTAATGAAGAATGTGGCTCAACCCATCTAAAATCTTTACAAGATAAAGTAAAATCAGTAAAAGCAGATATTGGTATTGCCCTTGATGGGGATGCCGATCGCCTTGCGGTAGTTGATGAAAGTGGTGAAGTTGTTCATGGTGATAAAATTATCGCTTTAATTGCTGAGGAGCTTCATTCAAATGGCCTATTAAAGCAAGATACAGTCGTGATTACACAAATGTCCAATCTTGCAATTGAAAAATATTTTGAGTATCTTGGAATATCAACAATTAGAGTTGGAGTTGGTGATAGATATGTTCTTGAAGGAATCAAAAATAATAATTGTAATTTTGGCGGTGAGCAATCTGGTCATATTGTGTTGAATGATTTTTCTTCAACTGGCGATGGCCTAGTTGCTAGTTTAAAATTATTGTCAATTCTAAAATCAAGTGGTAAAAAAATGAGTGATTTGGCAAAAATATTTAATTTAAATCCGCATATTTTGATTAATATTAAAATTGCCAATCAAAGCTACAACCCTCTACAAAATCAAGATGTTTTAAATCTAATTAAAAAAGAAGAAGAGAAAATCAAAAAAAACGGCAGAATATTAGTTAGAAAATCTGGAACCGAGAATCTAATTAGAATAATGGTTGAGGGTGAGAATGAAGAGCAAATAAATGTTATTGCAGAGAAAATAGCTAATTTTATTAAACAACAAGATAAATAATTAAAAATTATAAAATGAAAAAATTTAATTTTAGTAGCAACCCAATAATTTCAGCAAAAGAAACCATAAAGCAAGAAATATTAGGTCTTGAAGCAATGATAGATTTTTTTAATGAAGATTATCTTGAAGCGATTTCTTTAATAATAAAATCCCAATCTGGTGGTTTAGGTAGAATAATTTTAAGCGGAATGGGGAAAAGCGGACATATAGCTAATAAGATTTCAGCAACCCTTGCTTCAACTGGTAGTCCTGCCTTTTTTATTCATCCAGCAGAGGCAAGTCATGGTGATTTAGGAATGATAACCAAGAATGATATAGTAATTTTATTATCGAATTCTGGCAATAATAAAGAGATGCAAGACATTATTTATTATTGCAAAAAATTCTCAATTCCAATTATTGCTATTACTAGAAATGCTAATTCAGAATTAGCAAAATTAAGCGATATCAAGCTTATTTTGCCAAATATTCCAGAAGCAAATCTTGTTAAGGCTCCAACCACATCAACAACAATGATGCTTGCTCTTGGCGATGCAATTGCAGTCAGTTTAATCAATGAAAAAAAATTTGATGATAATCAATATCGACATTTTCATCCGGGAGGCAAGTTAGGTCTTGATTTGCTAAAAGTAAGATCCGTAATGAGAATTGGTCAATCTATTGCTAAGGTTAATAAAAATAGCAAGATAGAAGAGGTTTTATTAGAAATTACTTCCAAATGCTTGGGATGTACTGCGGTTGTTGATGATAACGATAAATTAATTGGTATAATTACCGATGGAGATTTAAGAAGAAATATTTCCAAGAAAATTGATGGTAATGATTTTATGAATCAAATTGCATCAAAAATAATGACTTCATTGCCACTAACTATAAGTCAAGAGCTTCTTGTGATTGAGGCTGTTGCAATAATGAATAAAAAATCAATTACTAGTCTGATTGTTGGTGACGAGGAGAAGAATATTCTAGGAATTATAAATTTGCAAGATTGTCTTAGAATAGGGTTTTAAAATAATAATATTAAATTTTAACCTTTTTTTCTAAATCTGCAATTAGACTTTCAATACCATTATTATTGATTGCGGAGTTTATTTCTGATCTTTGAGTCTCAACAAAACTTACACCTTCAGCAATAAAATCAACTATTTTAGACCTTTCTTCTTTTTGTTTTATTTTAAAATTCATATTAATTTTATTGCCATTAACAGGGAAAAATTCTGCCTTAACAATAATAAAGTTTCCTTGTTCTAAAGATTGAATAATATTGAATTTTAACCCGCTGTAACCTTTAATTTTGGGAGCATAGATTTTTACTAAATATTCACGATAAATTTTGATAAAATTTTGCTGTTGCTCTTTATTTAAGGTTTTAAAATGCTTGCCAAGCACAAATCTAGCAATCCATTCGGCATCGATTATATCATCAAGCTCAACAATTATTTGTTGCATTTTTGTTTTTTCATCAAGATTTTTTTTGCTAATAATTTTATTAATAGAATTGCCAAGCCCTTCAACCAAAGAGGTGGCTTGCGAAATATTTGCCGAATTTGCTTGAATTGCAAAAATAGAAAATATTATGATAAGAGTATTTTGTAGGAAATTTTTCATAGTTAAGAAATTGGTAGTTATTTTGATATTTCGAATTGACGATTTTGTAGGTAAGCACTACGAATTGTAGCATAAGGGTCAAGAGATTCTTTATTTACACTAGTAATTAAAGGGTCAAGCTGATCTCTTTTATCTATCCCAGAGGTGATGGTTAAAATAATTCTATTCTCATTTTTTAATAGCGGTTGTTTTGAAAATAAATTCAGAGAGTTGAAACCAAATGGACTAATTGCTCTATCTATTATTTCACCTGTTAAATTTAATGTTGAGCTAGGTCCTAAAATAGGCAGTACAATATATGGACCAGATTTCATACCATAATTGGCAAGAGTTTGACCGAAATCCTCCTTATTATATAAAATTCCTCTATTGGAAGCAACATCAATCATTCCAAATATTCCTATCGTTGAATTAATTAAAAAGGTCGATGTGGTTGCAAGAGAATTATCTATCTTGCCTTGCATAAGTGAGTTGAAAGCAGATAGGGGTAAGGA
>JAJTDS010000021.1:17562-18368 GCA_021298605.1 Rickettsiales bacterium | reverse complement strand
TAACTAATTTTAAGCTGAAACACAATTGCAACAAAAAAGATGCCGATAATAATTTTACTTATTTTAATTGACAAGTAAAATCTTAATATTTTTTAAAAACATTAACATAAACATCTAGGGATAAGATAATTTGAAGTAAAAAAATAAATGATAAAAGAATTATCGCAAAACAAAGTTTCTCAATTTCTCTTCCCGATACTAAAACCATATAAATGGCATTATTTAATGATGTTTCAAATACCAATGATGGCAGTTGCCTTTCATGTATTAAATGGCTATGCATTGAAGCTCATTGTTGATACCTCAACAAATGGTCAAGCTGTTGTGACGAAATGGGATATAATTTATCCAATAGTTATTTTTATTGAAATCGCCCTGTTTCAAGAAGTTGTGTGCAGAGCTGGACAATGGGCTTTTAATAAATCACAGCCATTTATAAGAGGCGAGATTGTTGCAAAAGCTTATGATTATATTCAAAATCACTCCTATCAATTTTTCCAAAATATACAAAGTGGCTCCATTACTAGTAAAATAAAGGGAATTGTAAGTGGCTACGATGATCTATTCGAGTATATTTGGTGGAAGATGACGAATCCGTTTGTGATGTGCGTATTTGGAACTTTATCTTTGGCATTCATTAATTTTAAGCTATGTATTTTGGTTTTGATCTGGTGCAATATATTTTTTGTTGCGATGCTAAAAATGTCACTAAAATCAAGCATACTTTCAAGACAATCAAATGATTTAAAACATAAAGCAATCGCCTTAATTGCGGATAATATTGCCAATATTTTTACGATTTTCTC
>JAJTDS010000021.1:0-17531 GCA_021298605.1 Rickettsiales bacterium | reverse complement strand
GGCGCAATCAGACTATATAAAGAATCTATACCAATTCAAATTTGCTTGTGTTGGCGCGGGTTTGTTTATGGGAATGTCATCATCAGTTCTTATATATACCGCATATTTGCGCTATATAAATCAAATCACAGTTGGGGATTTTGCATATATTATAACAATTCTATATAAAATAATATACGACATTTGGTCTCTTTCTGAAAGGATTGGAAGCTTTTTTGATAAACTCGGAGATTTTAAATCCTCTTTTTCAGTCCTCCAAATTCCGCAAGAAATAATTGATAAGCCAAATGCTTCTGAGCTAAAAATTTCTAAGGGTGAAATAGTTTTTAAAAATATTTCTTTTAGTTATAAAGAAAGCAAATCGCAAATATTTAAAAATTTAAATCTACACATTAAATCTGGCGAAAAAATCGGTTTGGTTGGCTATTCCGGAGCAGGAAAATCAACATTTGCTTCGCTTTTGCTAAAAAATTTCAAAATCGATAGTGGCGATATTTTAATTGATGGTCAAAGCATTTATGATGTCACCTCCGATTCTCTTCGTTCACAAATTGCCTTAATACCTCAAGACACTATGCTATTTCATCGCTCAATTGGCGAAAATATTGGCTATGCCAAAGAAAATTCAACTCAAGCTGAAATTGAAAATACCGCAAAAAAAGCTCATATTCACGAATTCATTGCAACCCTTCCAAAGGCTTATGAAACCTTGGTTGGCGAAAGAGGAATTAAACTTAGTGGCGGACAGAGACAAAGAATTGCCATTGCCAGAGCGATTCTAAAAGATGCCCCCATTTTAATTTTAGATGAAGCAACGAGTAGCCTTGATTCCCATACTGAAAACCATATTCAAGAAAGTCTAAATTTGTTAATTGCTGATCGCTCCACCACAATAATTGCAGTTGCTCATCGTCTTTCAACCCTTAAAAACATGGATAGAATCATTGTTTTAGACAAGGGCAAAATTATTGAAGACGGAACTCACGAAGAATTATTAAAAACTGGAGGCTATTATCAGAGTATGTGGAATATGCAGGCTGGAGGGTTTTTGCCCGAATCTCTTGATGAGTCTTGAATATTTTTTTAACAAAATTATCTTAAAACGAATTATAAATTTATATCTTTCAGTTATTTAATTTAGATTATTAACGGCGATCTTATTTGCCTGCTCTTCGGCAAAATTTAATTGATTGGTGATTTGACTTGTGAAATCTTTATTTTCAGCATCAGATAGAGCTTTGTCAATAATAAAAAACTTATCATCGCAATAAAATACTAAATTTGAAAATGGCAACGGAATGCTAAAGCTATCCCAACTATTGACTTCTATTGACCTAGAAGAGCTATAAGATATGGCAACTATTTTTGCATTTGCAATTCTAGCAATATTAACAATTTCGCCATTAATTTTTTTTGCTGGACCACGAGGACCATCAGGAGTTACCCCTAAAAAATTACCAGCCTTTAAGCCATTTATAATTTGCTTCATCCCAGAAATATCAATGCCTCTAGAAGATATTCTACCATTTTTAGTTGAACCATATATTACCTCAAATCTAAAAAACTGCATAATTTTACCGACAAATTTACCATCGCCATGCTTAGAGGCAAGAGTCATAAATTTTGCATTGGGAATTAATTTTTTAAGCTTGAGAGCAAAAAATGGTATCATCATTAATCTGCCATGCCAAAACAGTGTAATTACTGGCATTTTATCAGATTCATAATCATCAAAAAACTTATCGAGATTAATAAATTTCTTTCGAGAAGTGAAGTAAACTAAAAACATATAGCTCAATATTGCAAAACAAATGATTTTTTGCAATAAATTTCCATATGAAAAAATTCTAATTTTCTGCTTTAATGCCTCTTTCACTGGTTTTGTATAAATTAACAGAGTTCCTTATATTGTCTGTTGGCTGTTTTTCCAATCTTGATTAAATATTTCGAGCCCTTTTGTGGTTAAAGGATGTGAAATTAATTGCTCTAAAACCTTAGCTGGAATAGTTGCAACATCAGCACCAATTTTTGCAGACTCAATTATGTGAATAGGGTTTCTTATAGAAGCAACTAAGACTTGAGTCTTAAAATTGTAATTCTTATATATTTGACATATTTCAGAAATTAGAGACATACCATTGGAGCCTATATCATCAAGCCTACCCACAAAAGGAGAAACAAAAGTTGCCCCAGCTTTAGCGGCCATAATTGCTTGAGCAGAAGAAAAACACAAGGTTACATTTGTAGCAATTGATTTATTGGAAAAGTAACGACAAGCTCTTAACCCTTCTATTGTCATAGGCAATTTAATACAAACATTGCTTGCTATTTTGCTAAGAATTTCACCTTCACGAATCATTCCTTCATAATCATTACTTGCAACTTCTGCACTAACTGGTCCATCAATAATTTGACAAATTTCCGCAATCACTTCTTGAAATTTTCTTCCAGATTTTGCAATTAATGTTGGGTTAGTAGTAACACCATCAACCATACCAAATTGATTAAGTTTTTTTATTTCAGAAACTTCTGCTGAATCGATAAAAAATTTCATATGTCTTTTTTTGTTTTAAGTTAAAAAATAAATTTTGCCAGATTTTGCCAAACTTTCTACCTATCAAATTTTTTTAAAAAGTCAAGATCGATTTTATTTTCTTTGTTATTTTTAATAGCCAACTCTAATTTATCGGCAATATTCTGCAAAATTTCATTAATTAAAAGCAACTCTTGAGCAGAAAAATTACTCAACACATAATCAGCTATATTTATTATTTTAGCTTCATTATTTTCTTGATTATTAGATATTGCTGGTCTACCAATTCCAATTCTAACCCTTGCAAATAAACGACCTATTTTTTGCTCAACTGAACGAATGCCATTATGACCAGCATTTCCTCCACCTATTTTGGTTTTGATTCTTCCAAAATCTATATCCAACTCATCGTGAAATAGCAAAATATTGTCAATATTGATTTTATAAAAATTACATATTGCAAAAACTGGATCTCCAGATAAATTCATAAAACTTTGCGGTTTTATTGCCATAACTTTTGAGCCAGCTATTTCACCAAGATAAATTTCGCTCTTAAATTTTGTTGCATAAAAAGACAAGCCAAATTTATCGATAATTTTATCAATCGCCATAAAACCAAAATTATGACGAGTTTTTTGATATTGAGAACCAATATTCCCTAGACCAATCAATAAATACATAAAATATATAATTTATTTAAAAAATATTTGCAAAAAGCAAAATTATGCTTATAATTCGCTTTTTCAATTAATTTTCAATTTTTAATAAACATTAATAAAATTATTTATTAAGTTAAAATGCAACAATAAACAAGCATTAAATCAAAAATGATAAAATATCTTACAATAATTCTTGTTATAATGGCTTTTGGCTGTAGTAAATTTTCAAAACAAAATGATCGCAAAGATTTTATAATTTCAAACTCGGCAGAAATAAATCAATTTGAGGCTTCGGATCATGAATTATGCAGTATTATAGCCAACAATAATGAGATTAAAAATCTTAAAAATCAAACTAATTACTGGAAATGCAGAATTAGCACTACTAAATCAAGAATCGATAGCTATAGTGTTAAAAAAAATCACAGCAAAACAGAACTGGAAATTATAGAAAATCTTAAAAAATTAATTGAAAAAATATTTCAAAAATTAATCAATATAAGTGATGAATTTATTATTGAAAAAAATCAAAGAATAAATAAAATTCATCACGATCAGTGTCAAGAAGTATTAGGAATAAAAAATAGAGATATTACTCCCGCAACTTACGAGAGCTACTTAAATTGTCGAAAATCATTATTAAAATCATACGAATCTCTACCTGCATTTGGTAAATTATCTTACTTAAAATATCCAAATAAAAGCTACAATCTTATCAACATCGTTAAAAGAAATATTGATGAAGATATTTTGAATCAGAAAATTCAAAATGAGGAATATCCAGAATGCAGTAAATTCAATATAAAATCTCGTAATTTTAAAAACTGTATCGAATTAAACAAAAAATCAAAACAATGTTTTTCAGAAATAGTTAAAAAAAGATTTCTACAAGAAGTAAGGCTAAAAGCAGTTTGTCATCAGCAAGCATATAGCAGATTTCCTTACGAATTATTAAAAAAATCAATAGAATTTGATTTTCAAGAAGAGCAAAAAAATAAACTCATATTCGCTGACGACAAAAACAAATCAAGCTTTTATTCTCTTGGTCTCAACAAAAATGATATCGACAAATTTCAATCAAAAATAAATGAAGAAAAATCTTTAGAAGCAGAAGAAAAAAATATTGATAAAAATAAAGAAAAGCAAGAAGATAAAAAAGATCAGAACTCTTTCATATTTAGCAAAGATGAAGAGTTAAAGATTGCAAATTCTACCAAGAATTTATATTCAAAACCAGAGCTGGTCGCCATACAGCAAAAATATATTGAGAAATGCATAGACAATAAAGAATTGGAGTTGTCAAAATTTAATCAACAACTTGAAGAAGATTGCGAAAATATCAACAAAGATAAAAAACAATAAAATGATAAAAAAAATAAAAATTGCAATTATAGGAGCTTCAGGCTACACAGGAGCAGAATTAATTAGACTTTTGCTACAACATCCAAATGCAGAAATTAAAAAATTGATTGCCAATAGCAATGCCAATCAGTCAATTGAGAATATCTATCCCCATTTAAAAAACTTTAATTTACCAATATTATCAAGCCTTGAAGAAGTTAATTTTGCAGAAATTGATTTGGCTTTTTGTTGCATGCCTCATTCTACAACCCAAGAAATTGTTAATAAAATTAAGTTCAATGAATTGGGGGAGTCAATAAATAATCATTTAAAAATTATTGATCTTTCAGCGGATTTTAGAATAAAAAATGCTAATGAGTATCAAAAATGGTATAATCATGAACATATTGCCTTGAATTTGCAAGAAAATGCAGTCTATGGATTAAGCGAAATCAATAGAGATAAAATAAAAAAAAGCTCTTTAATTGCTTGCCCCGGATGCTATCCAACTTCAGCACTACTGCCACTTATTCCACTTTTGAAAAACGGAATTATTAGCCCAAAAAATATAATTATCGACTCAAAATCAGGAGCAACTGGAGCTGGAAGAGCATTAAAACAAGGAAGTTTGTTTTGCGAAGTAAATGATAACATAAAAGCCTACAACATAGGAAGCCATCGCCATATTGGAGAAATAAAACAAGAGCTTGAAAATGCCAATAATTTATCAACCAACACAATAAAAGAAGATATAGAATTTGAATTTACCCCCCATTTACTGCCAATTAATAGAGGAATAATTTCAACAATATACACGACAATTCACAAAAACATAACAATTGAAGATGTAAATAACTGCCTTGAAACATTTTATCAAGATGAATATTTTGTTAATCTAGTTGATCATGAACCTTCTATTAAAGAGGTTATTGGCACTAATTTTTGTTTAATATCTGCGAAGCCAGCATTGAATCCTAATAAAATTATAATCATTTCTGTGATTGATAATCTTTGCAAGGGGGCAGCCGGTCAGGCAGTGCAAAACATGAATATCACTTTTGGTCTTGATGAAAGATCGGGACTAAGATTCAGTCCTTTATTTCCTTAATTAAAAAACTATGACACTAAGCAAACACACAGTAAAATCTTACGACAATGATTTACAAAACATTTCTGCAACAATTGAGAAAATGCTAGATTTGGCAATTGAATCAATTGATATGGTACTCGACACCATTAAAAATAACTTACCTGATTCAGTTGAAAAAATTACTGCTCACGACTACAAAATCAATAGCCTTGATTTCTTAATCGAAAGAAAGATTACCGCCATTCTTGCTTTAAGACAACCTATGGCAGTAGATTTAAGATATATTGTCTCTGCAATAAAAGTATCTTCCAACCTTGAAAGAATAGGAGATCAAGCAAAAAGCATTATCAAAAAAATTATCAATGCTGGAGATGCATTGCTTGATGAAAAACTTAGAGCTCCATTGCTTGAAATGATAAGTCTTTCAAAAATTATGGTAAAAGATTCGGTGAAAGCATTCAACAATCAAGATATACAAATATCAGAATCGGTTCTCGAAAAAGACGATGAGATTGATGAAATATATAGCGGTTTATTTCAAATTATAGATAGTAGCAATTTTGATAAAGTTAAAATCGCTAAAATTATTAATGTAATGTTTATTGCAAAAAGCTTTGAAAGGCTTGCAGATCATGCAACAAATATTGCAGAGATAAATAAGTATGTCGTAACAGGAGAAACTAAATAATTTAAAAAAACAATAATAAAAAATTTGTTTTGAAAATTGACTTTAAAAAACTATTAACTATTTTGTTTGCTTAACAATATTTTAAAAAAATAAAAACACAAACTTTTAATAATCAATGGAAACCTTTATTTCTAAATCGCTCGAATTTTTTATAGCTATTTCGGCGATGATTTTACCAATTATTGGCAAAATTTTATTGGTAGTCGCCCCATTAATAGGAGCAGTAGCTTATTTAACATTAATGGAAAGAAAAGTAATTGCTTCAATGCAATTAAGAAAAGGTCCTGCTGTTGTTGGATGGTTTGGCATTCTTCAGCCTTTAGCAGACGGCCTAAAACTTTTATTAAAAGAAGTTATTTTACCTGATAATGCAAATAAAATATTATTTTTACTTGCTCCAATAATAACATTTACCCTTGCATTAATAGGCTGGGCAGTAATTCCCTTTTCTGAAAAATTTGCAATTGCTAACCTTGATGTCGGTGCTTTATATTTACTAGCCACTTCCTCTCTTGGAGTTTATGGAATTATCATTGCAGGGTGGGCAAGCAACTCAAAATATGCATTCCTTGGAGCAATAAGATCTTCTGCTCAAATGATATCTTATGAAGTCTCAATTGGTTTAATCATTGTTTCGGTAATTTTAAATGTTGGCTCTTTAAACTTAACAGATATAGTGCTGGCTCAAAAAAATCAATGGTTTGCAATCAAACTATTTCCAATATTTATAATATTCTTTGCTTCCGCATTGGCAGAAACAAATCGCCACCCATTTGATTTACCAGAGGCAGAATCAGAACTAGTGGCAGGATACAATGTGGAATATAGCTCAATGCCATTTTCAATGTTCTTTTTAGGAGAATATGCCAATATGATTCTAATTTCTGCATTTATGAGTATATTGTTTCTAGGCGGTTGGTTGAGCCCCATAAATAATGATTTCTTTAATAGCATACCTAGCCCCATTTGGCTTCTTGTTAAAATATTTATATTGCTATTTTGCTTTATATGGGTTAGAGCAACACTGCCTCGCTACCGCTACGATCAATTAATGAGATTGGGTTGGAAAGTTTTTTTACCAATTTCTTTAATTTGGGTTGTTGCAACCGCTTATTTTTTGGTTTATTTTAAATAATCAACGAGATTAATAATGAATTTATTTAGTAAAATATCTATTTATACCCGCTCCTTTTTGCTAAAAGAGATATTTTTTGGACATTTTTTAACCCTAAAATATTTTTTCAAAAAAAAGGTTACCTTAAACTATCCTTTTGAAAAAAATCCAATTAGCCCTAGATTCAGAGGCGAACATGCTTTGAGAAGATATCCAAACGGAGAGGAAAGATGTATAGCCTGCAAATTATGCGAAGCGATATGCCCTGCACAAGCTATAACAATTGAAGCAGAAGAAAGAGCGGACGGCAAAAGAGTAACCACAAAATATGATATAGACATGCTTAAATGTATATATTGTGGATTATGCCAAGAAGCCTGTCCAGTTGATGCAATAGTCGAAGGTCCAAATTTTGAATTTGCCACTGAAACCAGACAAGAGCTTTACTATAACAAGGAAAAACTTCTTGAAAATGGCGATAGGTTTGAGGCTTCACTTAATCAAAACATCAAGCTAGATGTCAATAATCGTTAATCAAATATTTTAAAAATGAACTTTACTCTTTTGTTATTTTATGTTTTTTCTATAATTACTATAGCATCCTCACTAGCTGTAGTTACAACTAGAAATACAATATATTCGGTATTATTTTTAATATTGGTATTTTTTAATGCTTCAGGACTATTCATTTTATTAAATGCGGAATTTTTGGCAATGTTATTAATAATTGTTTATGTTGGAGCGATAGCGGTATTATTTCTTTTTGTCGTAATGATGCTTAATGTTGATTCAATGGATCTAAAAAAACAAATTCGTCCCTTCCTGCCAATATTAATAATGATATCAATAACAATATTTGGAGAAATATTTCTTTTTGAAAAAATTTCAACAATCGAGAATTATCAAATCTCCACCTCATTTCCAATCAATCAAAATATTAGCAATATTAAATCAATAGGAAATGTTCTTTATACTGATTTTATATTGCCATTTCAAGTTTCGGGAGCATCATTATTCGTTGCAATGATAGGGGCAATATTACTTACTCTAAAAAATGAAAACAAAAAAACCATTAAAAAACAAGATATATTCAAACAAATTAGCCACAATAAAACAAATTCAATAGAACTTGTTAAAGTTGAATCTGGCAAAGGAATTAATATTTAACTCAAAAAATCATAAATTATGCAACAAATAGGCATCGAAAATTTTTTAACCCTTACTGCAATATTATTTTCTATAGGTTTAAGCGGAATCTTCATTAACAGAAAAAATATAATTTCCCTCTTAATGTCAATAGAAATAATGTTGCTATCGATAAATATTAACTTTGTGGCATTTTCAGCCCTTCTAAATGATATAGTTGGTCAAATATTTTCTATTTTTATCCTTACAATAGCAGGAGCTGAAGCTGCAATCGGTCTAGCAATTTTAGTAGTTTACTTTAATAATCGCAAAAATATATCAATTGAAGGAGCATCGCAATTAAAAGGATAGTAATGAAGAAAGAAAAAAAACATTTATTCAAAATCACCAAATTAACATCATTATCCCTATTTTTTTTGCTATCTATTGCAAAATTATCATTTGCAATCAATCTTCAAATAAACACAACAGAAAATCAACCAACAAAAGAACTTAAAATCGTTGATAATTCAACAAACACGGAAGAAAAAGAACATTTTAAATTTATTAATGGTTGCGACATAAATGATCAGATTCGCAATCAAATCATCGAAATTATTGAGAAAAACAATAATTTATCAGAATTGCCCGAATGCCTAAGACTAGATCGAAGATTAATATTCAAACTAATTTTGATTAACTCTAAACATTTTAAAAACATTGATCCTAGCTTAAAAAAAGATAGTATTTTTATTTATAGAATAGCAAAAATCAATCCCGAAATAATACCCCTAATAGATGAAGAATTATTAAAAAACAGTGATTTTATTAGTAAAATTTCTTACTCTTATCGCGATGCCTTAAAATATTCTCACCCTAGCCTAAAAGACGATCTTGCATTCATTTCACAAATGATAAAAAAAGATTCTCGTAACTATATTTATGCATCAGAAAGATTAAAATCCAACAAAGAATTAGCTATATTAGCATTTGAAGACAACCCTTTATTGCTTGCTGATGCACCAGACTCAATAAAAAAAAATAAAGAAATAGCAGAATTGGCAATAAAAATAAATCCCAATGCATTTAAGTTTATTGATAGCAAGCTTAAAGAAGACAAGAACCTTATAAAACTTGCAGAAATGAATGATTACAGTGATTTATCCCAAACTCACTCCACTAAAATTAATCACTTTATTGAAAGCAATTACATAACAACCAACCAAACAGCAAATCAAGCAAAACAAATTTACAATCAAGGTAAGTTTTTCGCTAAAAATGAAATAATCAACCGCCCTTTTGTAGTAAAATGGCAAAAATTCTCTAATTCTATTAATGAAAATCAATATAACCTAAAGCTTGTTAATGTTAAGGAAAGAAATAATCGTAAAAAATGGGCTAAAGATTTTTTAAAACATCCAGAATTAATTCAAAAAATTAACAGCTTTTTTATTAATAGAAACATAGATCAAAGCACAATAGACAGCCTTGTCACAACATATTTATGGAAATTTAATATCGAAAAACAAACGGTGATGGCATTTAACCTATATAATCTAAAAGAAAGCAACAATAATAATATTTATAGCAAAGAGAGAAATGATTTTGCTAATATCACATCCTTCACTGCAATTGCAACCTTTAATGCCGGAAAATGGTCTTTAACTGTAGTGGATGCAATTCTTGATAATGATATAAAAACAGATATATCATACCGCGAAGGACATAAAAAATACATATTATGGGATCTTTATCAATTTAATGAGAATGACAAAAATCTTAAATTAATTTTTAAAATCGAGGATCGTTTTAATGAATATTTTGAAATATTTTCAGCAAATCAAAATAATGAAAATTTAAGCAAATATCAAATGATACACCGCTTCAACCCCCTCTTTGATAAAGATAACGATAATAAATAATTATCGTAAAATGGATCACAAAACCAATAAACACAATATTGAAGAAAAGGATATATCGGTTAAAAATTTATTCTGGAAACACAAAAAAAGCTGGGAAGAATCAATGAAGAGTGGTTTATCTCAAGATGGAAATGGTGATTATGTGCCTTGGATGACTTATGAGGCAATTGATTTTCTAAAAAAAATAATTAAACCAGAATGGCGATTATTTGAATTTGGTTGCGGAGCATCGACTCTATTTTTCAGTAAAAAAGTTAAAAAACTCATAACAATCGAAACAAATTCTCTATGGAGAAATATAATTGACAAAAAAAACCAGCATAAAACAGAAATTATCTTAATGTTAGACGGAATTAACAATCCCGAATATGAAAAAAGTGCAGTAAATTACAGTATTAATTCTGGTTATAAATTTGATTTAATAATTATAGATTCAATAAAAAGATATAATTGTGCCATAAACTCAATAAATGCAATTAAAGAAGAGGGAATAATTATTCTTGACGATAGCGAGAGAAAAAATTATAACAAAATCTTTGATTTCTTTTCTCATCACGGCTTTAATCAAATTGATTTTTGGGGAATAGCACCAGCAGGGCTAAAAATTAAAAATACCAGTTTTTTTACCAAAAAAATATTTAAATCATGATTATCTTTTTGATTTATTAAAAAATACAACAATCATTATGTCGAATAAATTGACTGGATTCAATGAATTAGAAGAAAAACTAACCATTCAAATCAATAATAACAAACTTCCACAAGCATTATTGATATGTGGCAAGTCTGGAATTGGCAAAGCAAGCTTTGCAAAATATCTCGCTAATAAAATTTTAGTTTTAGGAACTGATAAAAATAAAATCATTGGTCAAGATGCTCAAAATCTTGATATGTTTATTGTTGAAAAAAATCCAGAAAAAAAAAATATAACCATAGATCAAATAAGAGAGATGCAAGATTTTATGTATAAAACTCCGTTAATATCAAAGAATAAAATTAGCATCATAGATTCCGCCTGCAATCTCAATAACAACAGTGCAAATAGCTTATTAAAGATTCTTGAGGAGCCGAAGCCAAATAATTTTTTTATCTTAATTGCTCATAATATATCGCTAGTTATACCAACCATAAGGTCTCGTTGCCAAATTTTTAAAGTCAACAACCTAAATCTTTATCAATTCAAGGAGTTGGTAAGTAAGAATCATCATTTTAATCAAGATGAAATAGAAGTTTTAGCAATAATATGCGAAAATTCTCCCGCCCTAGCAGTTAATAATGGTAAGCTATATATAGAAATTTATCAAAATTTATTATTATCGCTAAATAACGGCTATTTAAACAATAAAATGATAGAAATTATTAGCAATAAAGATTTCGATATAGACATAGCGGAGAGATTGATCACTTTTATGATTTCTCGATTAATTAAATTTATTGAAAACCAAGGGCAGTTATATTATTTTAGCGAAAAAGAAACTTTTGCAAAAATAGCTCAAAGATTATCCAATTACTATATTTTTACTCTTTATCAAGAAATAAAAAATCAAATAAAAAATTGTAAAAATTTTTATCTTGATAAAAAACTTACCTTAATCAATATTTTCAATGTTTTGAACCGTCATGAGTAATAAAAAAATATATCGTGCCATAGGTCTAATGAGTGGAACCTCAATGGATGGCATAGATCTTGCCATTATAGAAAGCGACGGCGAAGCTATTATTAATAGACAATTATTTGATTATCAGCCTTATTCAGATGATTTTAAGAGCAAGTTACGAAAATTAATTATTGCAAAATCAGCTAGTTTTTTAGAAATTAAAACATTAGAGCAAGAATTAACAATTTTGCATAGCAAATTAATTTTAGAAACAATCTTAAAAAATAACATAAAACCAGAAGATATAGATATTATAGGGTTTCATGGACATACTATTTATCATAACCAGCAGAAAAAAATTACTTGGCAAATCGGCGACCCTTTTTTACTTGCAGAAAAAACAAAGATTAAAGTAGTGGCGAATTTTCGCAATAATGATATGGCATTAAATGGAAAAGGGGCTCCACTTGTACCAATTTATCACTTTTTTTTATTAAAAGAAATAAAGCAAAAACTAGCAATCATTAATATTGGCGGAGTTTCTAATTTAACTTATTTTGAATCAAATAATATTAACAGCCTTACGGCAATGGATATATGTTTTGGTAATGCTTTATTTGATGATCTGGTTTTACAAAAATTAGGAAAAAACTTTGATGATAATGGCGAAATAACAAGAGCCGGACTTTCCGGCAAAAATATTAATCAAGAATTAATTGTAGAAATATTAAATAATAAAATTTTTAGCATTACAAAATCAGCCTCTTTTGACCGCAATGACTTTACTTTTATTTATGAAAAAATCAAAAATATGAATTTAGAAGAATCATTAGCAACACTTGCTATTATTTATTCGAAACAATTGATTGCAATTCTAAAAAGAAACAAAATCAACCCTCAGGAGATAATCCTTTGTGGCGGAGGAAGAAAGAATCTTGGCATTAAAATGGCACTCAAGCAAGAAATAAGCAATTTCAACAAAGAGCAAAATTCCAACATTCTTGTTAAGGATAGCGATGAATATCAAATAAATGGCGATGCTATTGAGGCGGAAGCCTTTGCTTTTTTAGCGATAAGATCGGCAAGAAACCTACCAATAAGCTTTAAAAATACCAGTGGCATTGATATTGATAGTTGTAAGGGCGGAGGCTTTTATAATTTTAATTAGATTTTATATAAGTAACCCAACTAAAACTCTTTAAGAGCTTTTAAGTGGATCACGAAAGGTAATTGATTGAATTGCAAAATAGAATTCGTAATAACAACCCAGTTTTTCTTCTAAATTTTCAAAATAAAACCTCAACTCTTCTCCTTGGTGATAGTCAAATTCATATTCTTTATCTCGATTATCAAGCTTTTTATCTTGATTGCCATCTCTAATAAACACTTCAAACTCAACAGGATTGTTTGATTTTTTTTCAACAACATTAATTTCAACAACATTAAATTTAATGTTTATTTTTTTTGTATTTTCTGGAACTAAACCATCAAATCTTTGAGCAAAAGATAATTGCGAACAAGAATGCGAACAAGAAAGATAGAATCTTAAAGGTGTTTTATAGGTAAATAATAACTTATTTTTATCGAATCTTCCATTTGCCAATTTTTCAATTTGATCATCATCTTTTAATATTTCTTTTAAAGTGTCATTGCTTAAAAATTTTAAAACCTCTTTTCGGGTCTCTGAAAGGTTTGATAAAATCTGCTTTTCTCTCTCCTCCTCTTCTCTTTGTTTGTCTGCTATTTTTTTGCTTCGGCTTTTCAAAGCGAAGATAAAACAAAAAATAACCACTACAACAATGAGATTTTTTTCTAAATAACTACAGACAATCAAAACTACAACAAGAAACCAATCCCAAGGAACCTTTTCAAAAATAGAAATGTAAGAGCCAAATTCTTTGTAAAAGTTATGAAAATTTTTAAAAAAATTCGGCATATTAACTCTTTTTTTCCATTCTTCTAAAAACTAATTTATAATATTTGATAAATTATCAATTGAGCCTTTGATAATAGAGCGAGATTGCTGTTGGTCAAGGCTAGAATTGAGAAGATCTTTTTCTAGTTGCATAAAGGCATCGGCGATTATTTCGTGCTTCATATTGCGAATTATTTGCTCTTTTTCTTGCTCTATTTTTTCTAAGGCAGATTTTATTTTAGCTTCACTTTCCAGAGAACTATTAATTTTAGCTTCTTCAATAATTTTTTCAGCCTCAATTTTAGCTTCTTCAATAATTTTTTTAGCAAATTCTTGAGATTGTTGATGAGATTTTTGAACCTCTTTAAGCATAATTTCAGCATTATCTCGCAAATCTTTTGCTTGATTTAAGTTATCGGCAATTTTCTTAGATTGATCGTTAAGCGATGCCAATATCTGCGGTAAAGCAAACTTAAAAATAAGAATTAAGAAGCTTATAAAGGCAATTGATAGCCAGAATTTTTCATCAAAGGTAATATGCATTTTGGTTAATTTTTAATTGATAATTTTTCTTTAATTGCTTGCAATAAAAAATAAGATGATTGAGCTTTTTCTTCTTTGTTTATATTGATAAAATTAGCAATTTCTAGCTTTGTTTGTTTATTCAATTCAACAATTTGAGATTTTAATTTATATTTTATTTCATCACGAATCTTTCCAGAGCTTGATATTGCTGTATCTATTTGGCTTTGATAGAAATTTGATGCATCTTTCTTGATTTTATCAATATCTAATTTCAATTGCTCGATTTGATTGTTGATTTTTTCGGCATAATTTTTATTACCTTCTATTATTTGCTCTCTTTCGCCAATAATATTGGCAATTCTTGGAATAATAATAAAAGCAAAAAATAGATAAAGCACAATAAAGCACAATATCAACCAAAATATCTGCGAGCTGTAAGTAGTGAGATCGAATTGAGGCATATTTATTTAATTAATTGTAATTAAAGCCTCCTATTTAGAGGCTTTAATTGTTAACAGTTAAGCAATTTGATGATTTAAAATCATTATCGCTAGAATTAGAGCTAAAATCGCAATAAATTCAACGAATGCAGCTCCAATAAACACTAAGGTTTTGAATTTACTTACTGCAACTGGGTTGCGAGCAACACTATTAAAGAAAGCAGCAAAAATATTGCCTATTCCTATTCCTGCACCAGCCATACCAATTGATAGAAGACCGATACCAATATATTTTAATGAAATTAGATCCATAAATTTATTATTTATTTTAAGTTAATAATAGTTAAAATTATTAAATGCACCATAATGAATTTAATAATTTAACAATAAGTTACCTTCTGCCTGTTTTCTCTTAATTGATGCGAGCTTTCGTGATGAGAAATTTAACCATAACAAGCTAAAGGTTAAATTAGAAAAACAATATTTTAATGTTCGCTTGCCATTTCTCCCAAATAAATGCAAACTAAAATTGAGAAAATATAAGCTTGCAAAAATGCAACAAAAAATTCAAAGCCTGTCACTAAAATGCTAAAGATAAACGGCAAGAAACCAAGAGATAATCCGAGTGCAATGATAAAGCCAGCTATTATTTTCATTAAGACATGCCCTGCAACCATATTAGCAAGCAATCTTAAGGCAAGAGTAAAAGGGCGAATTAAAAAAGAAAATAATTCAACCAAAAAAACCATTGGAGCTATCCAAAGAGGGATTCCACTAGGTAAAAATATTTTGATAAAACCGAGCGGACCATTATGAATTATACCAAACAAAACCACTAATGCAAAGCTAGCAATAGAAAGGGTGAAGGTTGTAGCTATTTGACTAGTGGGAGTAAAGCTATAGGGAAGCATACCTGTAAAGTTGCAGGCTAAAATAAAAGTAAACAAGGTAAAAATAAAAGGAAAGAATTTGATTCCGTAGTCACCGATATTGCTTTTAACCATATCTAGCACCATTTGATAAAGAGATTCAGCAATGGTTTGTAGTTTTGATGGAATTAGGGTTCTTTTTCTAGTTGCAATTAGCAAAACGACAATTATAAATACGGTAGAAAAAATCATTGCCAAAGAGCTGTTGGTAATACTAACATCAAGACCAAAAACTTTTATATCAAAAAGTTTTTTTACTTGAAATTGAGCCAAAGGATCGTGGCTTTTGTGAGAATGCTCAATCGCAATATTCTCAACACCACCAACAACTTGACTTCCTGTTTCGTGGGTTACATTATTTTTAATTATCTGGCTATGGTCGGAAACATTGTTTTCTTGCGACATTTCTTAATTATTTATTTGTTGAATAATCAATATCAAGTAGCTTAGCTATCAATTGATTGTAATTTAAAAAATATTTAGTTAAATTTGCTAACTATTTAAAATTATTGCTAAATTTTTAATTTAATTTTAAGAAAAGCAAAATAAATTATTAGCTTTATTAAGTCAATAACTTTATTACCAAATTAACCTTTTATATATGCAATTATGAAAAATTCTTTTATAGCATTAATTTTAGAATTATTTTACAAATTTAAAAAAACAATCTTTTTTATCGCCTTATTGCAGTTATTAGCAGTAACAAGTTTTCCCCAAATAATTAATGCAAATAATAGCTCATCTTCAATTTTCGAATCAATTAAACTAGATAAGGCAATTAATCAAAATGATAACGGAACTGAAATTATTGCAATTCTTAGAAAAAGAATGAATGAAATTATTGAAAAAAACATCGCTATCAAAAAAGATAAAGAAAAAACCACAGATCACAACAAACCAAAAATAGATAAAAAAACTTATCAAGGTTTTGGAAATCAAGAATTAAATCCATCAACAAAATCATCAGATACTAAGTTAATTGCCAAGTTCCAAGATTGGAGCTTATTTGAAGTAAAATTTGAAAATAATAATTTTTGCTATCTCACATCAATACCATTAAAAAGAACGGGAGACTATAATTATCAAGGCGAGCCATATTTCTTAGTAATCAATTTATTTGATGAAGGAGATGAAATAAATGTTGCTAACGGTTCAATTTACTATAATTTATCAGAAGTTGAATTATCATTTGGAGCAAAAAAGTTTTATCTTAAACCCTTCAAAACACTAGCATGGACAGAAATAAAAAAAGACGACATAGAAATAATCAAGCAGATGCAAAATTCTCTAGATTTTACTGTTTATTCAAAAAACTCCAAAGAAGAAAATATTGAAGATTACTATTCTTTATTAGGATTTAAAATGGCATATAATGAAATGAAAAATAGGTGCATTAAAAAATAGAACCAACTCTAAAAAATTAATTTTAAAATTTTAATCTCAGTTTATAAACTGCAAAATCAAAAAATGTATAAAAATAAAAAAACCAAAACTTATAAAATGATTAGCAATTTGAAAGAATTGGCTATAATACACACAATGAGACCGTCGCAAAATCAACCCAACAGCCTATAAATAAATCTCAAGAAATATTCAAGAACACCTTGTAATTCAACCTAATTTATTTAAAATAATCACCAGTTAAAGAAAGC
>JAJTDS010000052.1 GCA_021298605.1 Rickettsiales bacterium | reverse complement strand
TCGCCTCTTTCTTGCCTGAATTGCCACTCGCCTTAGTGTTTAATAATTGCCAAGCCCCGATTATTTCTTGCTTTTCTATTTGTTCTTTTAGTAATTCTTCTGCTTTTTTGCCATCTTCTTTTTGTTGCTTCATTGCCTCTTTTTGCAAAATAATTGCCTTTGCGGCCGCAAGAAAAGCAAGGGCCGTAATGATAAAAGTGAATTTTTCTAATAAGCAATCGTTGACAATGGGAACAAAAGGTAAAATTATTATTAAAATAGTGAGCAACCACCATAAATTCTTTAATAAAAAATGCTTTTTTATAAAATTTTTCATAATTTAACGATGATATTTATTTGTAAAAGTGGCAATGATTAGCCTTTCTGCCTATATTTTCACGAAGATTATTAATTATTAAATAAATTACAATTCTAATTCATATTCTTTTTTAGCTTCGAACTCTCCACTAACGGCAACAAGGGGTTAAAACCCCTTATTGCCTTTGTTAATATAGTTCAAAACCTAACTCACCTGTTATCCTGCACGAAGTTGTGAGGTCCGTTATGAAAAATGGAATATTAAATAATATTTTTAATGTTTATCGTTGATTTTTCTTAGGTCTTCGCCAATGAAAATTAATAAGGTTAAAATGGTGGCAATGGTTATAAAGCTTGTAATACCAAGCCAATAGGCATTTAAGTTATTTTTGCCTTGATTTAATAATTCTCCCAGTGATGCCGAGCCAACCGGTAATCCAAAGCCAAGAAAGTCAAGGGCGGTGAGGGTGGTAATTGAGCCCGCTACTAAAAACGGTAAATTGGCAATAATAATTGGCAATGCATTTGGTAGTAGGTGGCGAAAAATGATGCGAAAGTGGCTAGCTCCTAAAGCATTAGTTGAGCGAATAAAATCAAAGTTTCTTAATCGTAGAAATTCTGCTCTTACAAAGCTGGCGATATGCATCCAACCAAATATTGAAAGAATTAATAAAAGATAAATAAAGCTTGGTTCAATGATGGCAGAAATTATTAGTAGCAAAAACATTACGGGTAATCCACTCCATATTTCAGTGAATCTTTGTAAGATTAAATCAATTTTTCCTCCAAAATAGCCTTGAATAGCACCTAAAAATATTCCGATTAATAAGATTATTGCGGATAATGCAATGCCAAAGAATAATGAATTTCTTACCGAATAAATTACTCTCGCCAGAACATCTCTGCCTTGATCGTCAGTGCCAAGTAAATTAATTGCATTTGGTGGGGTTGGGGTTGAGCCACTAATTGCAAAACTAATGGTATCGTAGTTGAATTGAATAAGAGGGAGTAGCATCCAACCCGCTTTATTGATTGCTTTAATAATTTCTGGGTCTTTAAAATCTGTTACACTTGATAATGAAAATTCCTTATTCAGAAATGTTGATTCTTCAATATCTTCAATGATTGGAAAATAAATATTATTGTTAAAAGCAACGATTAAAGGTTTATCGTTGGCAATAATGTTAGAAAACCCAGAAATTATAAGAATTATTGCCAATAATTTTAATGACCATAATTTTTTTAGCATTATCTTTGTTGAAACTCAATCTTTCGTTAAAATTTTTACTTACCGAAAAATTAAGTTCAGTGCGAGACTTGTGATTATTGATTGCATAACGATAATCGTGACCCATTCTATCTTGTACAAAGCGAATTTGTGTTTTATATGATATGCCATCAGCCCTTGGCTTTACTTCATCAAGAATTTCGCAGATTAAATTAGTGATATCAATATTTCTAACTTCATTTTCACCGCCAAAACAATAGCTTTCGCCCACTTTTCCTTTAATTAATGCCAGTTCTATGCCATCGCAATGATCGCCAACAAAGATCCAGTCGCGAATATTTTTGCCATTGCCATAAATGGGGATATCTTTTTGAGCTAAACAGCTTCTAATAATGGTGGGAATTAACTTTTCACTATGTTGATTTGCTCCGAAGTTATTAGAGCAATTGGTAATGATAACGGGAAGGTTAAAGGTGTGAAACCATGCATTTGCTAAATGATCGGAAGATGCCTTGGAAGCAGAATAAGGGGAATTAGGTTTATAGCGATTATCTTCAGTGAATAATGCTTCATTTTCAGTCAAAGACCCAAATACTTCATCAGTTGAGACATGCAAAAAGCGAAAATTCTCTTTTTTAGAATCACTTAGGGAGCGATAATATTGCAAAGATGATTGCAAGAGGTTGAAAGTTCCTTCAATATTGGTTTTAATAAAAATTTCAGCATTATTAATAGAGTTGTCAACATGGCTTTCCGCGGCAAAATTTACCACCCAGTCAATTTGATATTTTTCTAAAATATAGGAGGTTAGTTCTCTATTTTCAATACCGCCTTTGAAAAAAACATAATTATCGCTATTTATAGCTTCATTAAGATTGTTATGATTTGCTGCATAAGTCATTTTATCGAGATTAACAATAAAATGTTGCTTTTTTATTTGTTTTGTGATAAAACAACTGCCAATAAAACCGCAACCACCTGTAACTAGGATGCGTTTTTGAATATTTTTCATAAATTTATCTAATTTTAATTAAAAATGAAAGGAATTATACTAGCCGGAGGCTCTGGAACAAGACTTGCCCCATTAACCAATGTGATTAGCAAACAATTACTGCCTGTATATGACAAGCCAATGATTTGTTATCCTTTATCGACTCTGATAAGTTTAAATATTAAAGAAATATTAATAATTTCAACTCCTCACGATATTAAAAATATCGAAAATTTCTTAGGAGATGGCAGTGATTACGGGTTAAAACTCGAATATACCTCTCAAGCAAAACCAAATGGAATTGCAGAAGCATTTTTAATTGGTGAAAACTTTATTGGCAATGAAAATGTTTGTTTAATTTTAGGTGATAACATTTTTTATGGTTCAGAAATATCGCAAGATTATCTTAAAAATAGCATTAAAAATATAGGCAATGAGTGCGGAGCCTATGTTTTTGCTTATCATGTTTCTGACCCAGAAAGATATGGAGTAGTGGAATTTGCAAAAGATCAAGAAACGGCAATTTCGATTGAAGAAAAGCCAAAAAATCCTAAATCAAATTGGGCATTAACAGGGCTTTATTTTTATGATAATGATGTTGTAAAGTTTGCTAAAGAATTAAAGCCTTCTGCAAGAGGAGAGCTAGAAATTACCGATTTAAACCAAATTTATCTTTCTCAAAATAAATTAGGAGTAATTAAGTTAAAAAGAGGTTTTGCTTGGCTTGATGCCGGAACCCCAGATTCTCTCCTTGAAGCTTCTAACTTTATTCATACTATTGAAAAAAGACAAGGCTTAAAGGTTGCTTGTTTAGAAGAAATTTGTTATCAAAAAAACTTTATTACTCTTGAAAAATTACAAGAAATAACTGCTCGTTATAAAAAAGGCTCCGCCTATCATCAATATTTAGAATCTGTGGCTAGTAATAATTAAGAAGTTACTTTATTTTCTAAATCAACCTAAATTATTTTCTTGCCAAAGCTTTATTTCATTGATGGCACGATTGCTATAATATTGCTTTCTTTGATCTTTCTTAACAAGATTATCGCAGGGTTGAAATAGCCCAAAATTTATATTCATTGGTTGAAAATTATCCCCACAATGCCCGCCAGTAATGTGGTTTAGTAAGGAGCCAATAGCAGTTTTATTATTTGGCGGGCTAATTTTTTTATTAGCAAGAGAGTAGGCGGTAAAAATTCCCGCTAATAAGCCCATTGATGCAGATTCAACATAACCCTCAACCCCTGTAATTTGACCAGCGAATCTTATATTTTCTAGCTCTTTAAACCTTAAAAAATTGTCAAGTAATTTTGGTGAATTGATAAAATTATTGCGATGAATACCACCAAGCCTTGCAAATTCTGCATTTTCTAGTGCTGGTATCATTCTAAAAATTCTTTGCTGTTCGCTATATTTTAATTTTGTTTGAAATCCTACCATATTATAAAGGGTTCCAAGTTGATTATCTTGCCTTAATTGCACTACTGCAAAAGGGCGATTAAATTTTTTTGGTGGAGTGGGTGGAGAATGGGGATTGCTAAGCCCTACTGGCTTCATAGGACCGTATCTTAATGTTTCGTAGCCTCTTTCTGCCATTATTTCAATAGGTAAACAGCCATCAAAATAGGGGGTTGATTTTTCCCATTCTTTAAATTCAGTTTTTTCACCATTTAACAATTCGTTAATAAAATTTTTATATTGCTCTTCATTTAATGGACAGTTGATATAATCATTGCCACCGCCTTTATCGTAGCGAGATTGAAACCATGCAACATTAAAATTGATTGAATCTTTAAAAATAATTGGAGCAATAGCATCAAAAAAAGCAAGATTTTCTTGTTGAGAATATTTAACGATTTCTTGATTTAATTTATTGGAGGTAAGTGGGCCACTAGCAATAATCCAAACCTCTTTTTCTTGCTCATCGAGTCTGATATTACTTATTTCTTGTCGTGTAATTTTAACTTTATTGGTTTTTAATAACTCTTCTTCAATTAGTTGCGAGAAGGCTCTTCTGTCAACCGCTAAAGCTGAACCAGCGGGAACCGAGGTTCTATCCGCAGATTTAATTATTAGAGAATCTAAAATTCTCATTTCTTGCTGTAATATGCCGATAGCGGTTTTAATATCGCTACTTCTAAGTGAATTAGAGCAAACTAATTCAGCAAGATCTGAAGTCTGATGGGCAAAAGTTTTAATTTCTTCATTTCTCATTTCAAAAATCTCAACTTCAAAACCTCTTTTTGCAAGTTGCCAAGCCGATTCGCAACCAGCGAGTCCGCCACCAATAATATTAACTTTTGTCATTGATTTATAAAATAACTTATAATTAGGTTTTTAAATTTCAATATTATCTATCAACCTTACAGATTCAAGGTGTAAAGCGATAAATATTCTTAATTTTTCTGATGCTATTGTGTTTGGGCTAAAGTTTTTTGCAACTATTTCTTGCAATTCTTCAAGATTTTGATTGCGAATTTCTAAATATTCAACCTGTTGAAAGCCTTTATTAATCAAGCCTTCTTTTTGCATTATTAATAATTTTTCGATTGTTTTTAGAAAATTTTGTGAATTAAAACTTGATTGAGATAAAAAATTTTTAAAATCTTCTTTTATTGAATTAAGAGCCTTAAAAATATTGGGGGCAATTGTAATTGCTTGAGCTGAAAGCCTTTGATTGCGAGAAGACATTGCCAAACCGCTATTCTCACGAACAGTTTTTGTAGCTATAATTTGAGTGGAAAAATTAAAATCATCAACTAATTTTTTAACAATAATTAATTGTTGATAATCTTTTTCGCCAAATATTGCAAAATCTGGCTTAATAAGATTAAATAATTTCATTATAATAATTGCAACTCCTGCAAAGTGATTAGGTCGATATTTTCCGCATAAACAATTAGCAATTGTGGTTGGCTCTAATATAAAATTAAGTTTTTCAGGGTAAATTTCATTGGATAAAGGGGCGAAAACCGCATCAACTTTTTGCTCCGCAAGCATTGCAAAATCTGCTTCTTGATTATTAGGATAATTAGTTAGATCTGCTTGATTGTTGAATTGTAAAGGGTTGATAAAAATTGTTGCAATTACTATTTCGCCATATTTTTTTGCCTCTTGAACTAAGGTTAAATGCCCTTGATGAAGAGCTCCCATTGTTGGCACAAGAGCAATTTTTTGATTTTTATTTTCTGCAATAAAAGCTTTAATTTCGTTGATGTTACGGCAAATTTTCATAAAATATTTGTGAATTTTGAATTAAAATTTAAAAAATATTAGTTAAAAAAATCTTATAAGCTAGCAATCTTGCTAAGATTTTTCCAAGATTTTTAATCAACATTCCTTCTTCAAAAATGATTAAAAAAAAGGGGGGGGTGTCTAAATTTGCTCTTCATCATGCGCGAAGCGAATTTTTAGGAACTAGAAAGATGGAGGGCTGTGTACCGACTTTCGTCGGGATGACGAAGAAAGGAAGCTATTCTTCTTTATGCCTCGTCCTTGTTGCCTTTAGGGTGGAGTTCAAGACTAGAAAGCCAAGGGGCTTTGGCCATTACTTTTCAATATAATTGCTTACAACACTTCGATCGCGAGCAAATAATTCAGCAATTTGATTTTGTATAGCTATATTGAATTTTGTGGCTTTAATTTTTGCAGTGTTTTGTGATTTTGGTCATAATAAAATTATATTTATAGTGGGTCAATATCAACATTAAGTCTAATGCTTTTGGGAATCTCAATATTTTTTAGAACATTATTGATTAATTTTTGAATATTAACATTTTTTTGAGTTTTTAAATTCACTAAAAAATGATGGCGGTTTTTGACCCTTTGGATTGTTGCAGATATTGGGCCCATAAGCATAATCTTTTCATCAATAGGAAAATATTTAATAAAATCTATGGCGAATCTTTTAGCATCTTGCTCTTTTAAGGAGCTAATATTAAAACTTGCCATTCTTGCAAAGGGGGGTAGATCAAGCATTTGACGGCTTGACAATTCAAAATTATAAAAATCATTTTGATTGCCTTTAATAATTTTTTCAAAAATTAAATTTTCAGGATTGTAACTTTGTATAATCACTCTGCCGGCTTCTTGATGTCTCCCCGCCCTACCAATAACTTGAGTCAGCATTTGATATGCTCTTTCAGTGCATCTTAAATCACTAGAATAGAAAAAACTATCTGCATCAATTACCCCAACTAGAGCGAGATGCTTAAAATCATAACCCTTAGTTATCATTTGCGTGCCAATAATAATGTCAATTTCGCGGTTACTAATTTTTTCGATTATTTCAGAACTTTTAGTAAAATTATCAATATTATCGCTAGTAATCATTGCAATTCTTGCATCTTCAAATTGCAAAGCAACTTGTTCTAATATTTTTTCTACCCCCATTCCTACAGAAATTAATTCGCCAGAATCTTTACATTCTTGACATTGATTAAATGAAGTCTTTTGATAACCGCAATGATGACAAGCTAAAATATTTTTACTCTTGTGAAAAACCAGATGAAAATCGCAATTTAGGCATTTTTGTTTATTGCCACATTTATTGCAAATTGCTAAAGGTGCATAACCTCTTCGGTTCAAAAATAGCAATACCTGCCTTTGATTTTTAAGTGTTTCTTTGATAGCGGTTTTTAAAGCAGGAGAGATTGGATTTTTCTTAAAATCCTTATGATTCTTAAGATCAACAATATCAATTTTATTTTCTTTGGCAAAGAATTTAGTTTCTAAATGAAAATGCTTATATTTATGAATTTTATAATTATAAAAGCTTTCAATCGATGGGGTTGCCGAAGCAAGTAAAACAGGGCATTTGGCAATTTTTCCGTAGATAATTGCCATATCTCTAGCACTAAAATTAAATAATTCTTCTTGCTTAAAGGAGGGGTCATGCTCTTCATCAACGATAATTAATCTTAGATTTTTGAATGGCAACAACAATGCCGACCTTGCTCCTATCAATATTTGCAAACTTCCGCTGTTGAGCCCGTGAAATATTTCTAATTTATTTTTAGCGGTAATTTGTGAATGCCACAAAGCAGGAGGAAAATTAAATTGCTCTTGAAACCTTTTGATAATTTGGCTAGTAAGGGCAATTTCTGGCAA
>JAJTDS010000020.1 GCA_021298605.1 Rickettsiales bacterium | reverse complement strand
AATATAAGTCATGGAACCCCGCAATCTCTTACAAGAAGAACAAGTTCAGCACAATTCATTAATAAACACATACTATACTCAATACATCACAGCATATGGCGATGGTTTTTTTGATCTAGGATCAATAGAACAAAAAGACAGTGTGTATGATAGCGATGCTTTCAATGCTTTCATTGAAGGCATAAAAAATAATATCAACAATATTTATGAATATAATTTTTTAGCTGATAATCCTCAAGCAGCTATAGAATTTCTTGCAAATTGTGAGACGATAAAATTAAAATATGAAACCACATTTGGAATTAGACAATGACGAAGAAAAAGAAATTGTTTTAAAGCAATTAAAAAATAATTTATTGGAAGAGCTTGGGGTTTATAAAGTTTTTGTAGAAAAATGCAATAAAGAAAATATTGCAGATATTAAAAAGATGAAAGAATATGCAGAATATATTTCTCTACAAGAAAAAACGAAAATTATCAACAATACAAAAATAGAAAATCGTGGCATTAACTATCCTACAAAGGAAGAAGTAGAAAACTATCTAAAGAAAAATAATGATAATATACTCAATAGCTTTATTCAAAATCAATCTAATAATCAAAATATTTCTCAATCACAACAACTAAATAATAATGTAGATCAAGCAGAAGGGGGGCAAATAATCGAATAAAACCTTCATTTTTTAGCAAAGTAATTAATTGGTTTAAAAATTTTGACCCTTTTTCTTGTTGTAAAGGCGATACTGGAGTAAAAAATAATCATTATTATTAAATGAAAATCAATATAAAGGACGACAATAATAATTAAGAAGATAAATTTAACCATTTCGTAAAATATTACTTATATTTTAAGAATATTCTGCATAATTAGAAATTATTAATATTTAATCAACATTTCTAAATATGCAGAATTTGGGTTTTATTCCACAAATTATAACTTCTTCGAGCCGTAAAACCGTCTCTATTCAGGTTTACCAAGATTGCACTGTAAAAATTGCACTGTAAAAATTAGAGTGCCTGTAGGCTTGTCACAACAAAAAATCAACGATATTATCACAAAAAAAGAGGGTTGGATAAATAAAAAGATTCAACATTTTCAACAAAATCACTCAAAATCACTACTAAAATCTTCTATAAGTTTATTTTTCGATAACCCATCGGGATAAGTTCCTAACATTGAATTTATATCTTTTCTGACCAATTCATATCGCTCAGTAGAAGTTGTCCACAAAACTATTTTCCCAAAACTAAAATAAGTTTGGATAATGAAGATACATTCCAAAAAAAACAAATTAAGTTTGAATAAAAATAAACAATAACAGAATTATTGGTGTTGCGGTTTTTAATAAAAAATTTGCTTTAATGAGCAAAAAATCCCTAAAGTTATTTATATTAAAAGTTTTACTTGAAGAATATATAATAAATTTTATATTCTTCTGTAGGGCAATAAAACTAAAATATAACAACTGTAAATATGGCATATTCAGAAAAATTAATTAATCATTACGAAAACCCAAAAAATGTTGGGTCTCTTGATAAAAACAATGCAAATGTTGGCACTGGTTTAGTTGGAGCTCCTGCTTGTGGCGATGTTATGAAACTACAAATCGAGGTAAAAGATAATCATATAATCGATGCAAAATTTAAAACTTTTGGTTGCGGATCTGCAATTGCATCGAGTTCTCTTGCCACAGAATGGATAAAAGGCAAAAATATTGATGAAGCCTTTAAAATAACTAATCAAGAAATAGCTGAAGAATTAGCTCTTCCTCCAGTAAAAAAACATTGTTCTTTACTTGCGGAAGAAGCTATTAAAGCCGCTATTACCGATTATAAAAATAAAAATAATAAATTATAGATCTTGGCTTGTTAATGAATAATACCTCCAATTCTTCAATAGAAAAAAATGTCAATTTTAATTCAAGATTCAAAACATCGGCAGGCGGAAACCCAATTGTTGATTATCTAAAAGTAAATGAATTGGCATTGATTGAAATAAAAAACTTATTAAATCAAAGAAAAGAGCCTTGTGCTGGCATAAGAATATCAGTTAGAACTAGAGGTTGTTCAGGGTTATCTTATATGGTTGAATATGCTATTATTGATAATAATATTACAAAATTTGATGATTTAGTAATAAAAGACGAAGTATCTATTTTTATAGATCCAAAAGCTTCAATGTTTTTAATTGGGAGTGAAATGATCTATAAAAGTGATGATATTTACTCCGGTTTTGACTTTGTTAATCCTAATGAAAAAGGTCGTTGTGGTTGCGGAGAAAGTTTTCAGGTTTAATGTATGATTAATTATTTTAAAGTTTTGAATTTGCCAACTAATTTTGACTTAAATATTTCAGATATTGAAGATAGCTACAGAAAATTACAGCAAAAATTTCATCCAGATTCAAATAATCAAGAATCAGCTAATGACGAACAGTCTTTTTTAGTTAATTCTGCACTAGAAATAATTAGCGATAAATTTCTTAGGGCCTGTCATTTGTTAGAGTTATCGGGGTTCAATATTAATGATGAAAATTTTATTATAAAAGCATCTATAGGTCCAGAGCCTTCGACAATCGAAGAGATAATTGATTTGCAAGAAACAATTTTATATCTAGACAGTAAAGAGAATGCTAATAATTTAAAAAAAGAATGTGATGAAAAATTTGCCAATCTAATAAGTTTGGCAATTTCCAAATATGATCTCAATAATTTACAGGATGCTTCTAAATTACTTATTAAGGCTAAATATTTTAGAAAAATAATTGCCGATTTGAAGAAGAAAATTAAACTTTTAAAATAAAATTCTTTATAAAATTCCTTTAGTTGAATTGATTGAATTTAACTTTCTTTTGTCAATTGTGATTGCTTCTTTAAGTGCTCTAGCGGTTGCTTTAAAACAAGATTCAACGATATGATGATTGTTTATTCCGTATAAATTTTCAATATGCAAATTACAAGCAAGAGTATTGCTAAAAGCAAAAAAGAATTCACGAAATAGTTCGCTATCCATTTCTCCGATTTTATCTCTTGTAAATTGACAATTAAAAACAGGGTAAGCTCTTCCCGATATGTCAATTACGGCTCTTGTGAGGGTTTCATCCATTGGCACAAAAGCACAACCAAAGCGATTAATCCCTTTTTTATCTCCTAAAGCCTCTTTAATCGCTGTGGCAATTGCAATGGCAGAGTCTTCTGTGGTGTGATGAAAATCAATATGAGTATCTCCAGCAGCTGACAATTCAATGTCAATTAAACTATGATGAGATAATTGTTCTAACATATGATCTAAGAAACCTATTCCGCTTTTAATTTTATAATTTCCTGTTCCGTCTAGATTAACTATGACTGAAATTTTAGTTTCTTTGGTATTGCGATCAATTTTTGCAATTCTAGACATTATTAAAAGATTATTTATTTTTTAGAATAGTTTAGCAATAAATTTACTGTGCTAAGTTTTTATTGACAAAATCCCAATTTATAAGATTATTTAAAAACATCTCAATATAATTTGCTCTAGCATTTTGAAAATCAAGATAGTAGGCATGTTCCCAAACATCAATTGTTAGTAAGGGTTTTAGCTTGGGGTTAGTAAGCGGAGTTTCAGCATTTCCAGTTTTTATTATTTTTAACTTCTTATTTTCATCAAGAACTATCCAAGACCAACCAGATCCAAATTGCGATATTGCAGAATTTTTAAATTCGTTAACAAAATTTTCATAAGATCCAAAATCAGATTCAATTTTTGCTAAAAGGCTAGCATCTGGAGTGCCTCCACCGTTTGGTTTCATTGAATTCCAATAGAATGTGTGATTCCATATTTGGGCGGCATTGTTGAATATAGCAACTTTACTTGTATCATTTGCAGAGATTTTAATTACATCTTCAAGTGATTTGTTTGATAATTCGGTATCTTTTATTAAATTGTTAAGATTATTTACATAAGTTTGGTGATGCTTTCCATAATGATAATTTATTGTATTTTCGCTTATATAAGGCATTAAAGCATTTTTCTCATAAGGCAGAGGAGGTAATTGAATAGTCATAGTTTTGTTGCTTTTATTATTAAAAAGGTTTGGTAATTTTTGTTTATCAACTTTACTTTTAGTAAAACCAGAAGCAATAGAAAATAACAAAAAAGAGCCTGAAAATTTTAAAAAATTTTTCATTAAATTGCGACGATGCATAGTGATAAAATAAGATAGTTAATTGCTATTTGCAATAATTTTTATAATTAATTTATTTTATAATTGTCTATAATTTTTTTATAATCATTATTATGTAAAATTAAACTTAAAATTTTTTAAACCTTTTGATGATTCCAAAAACTTTGCGGATAATTTTTATATAGAATTTTAGAAATATCTTCTGGATATTCTATTCCCATCATTTTGTTAATCTCCATTAAACGAAAATAAGCTTCTGGAACTTGTTTACTAAATTGATGATAATAAATTACTTCTAAAAAATTATTTATTGCACCAATAATATTTAGGTTTTTCATTTGGTAACGAGCGATATTCATTTTTCTACCCGCAATATTTTCATCAATATTAATTAGTTTATTTTCAATGTCTTGTCGATAGATACTGGTTGGAAATCTTGCTCTTAATTCACGAAATACAATTGAGGCTTTATTGGCATAATCTTCTGATAAAAAAGGTCCAGAAATTTGATTATAATATACTATACCCTTCATATAAAGCATATAAGGAGTATTAATTGAATCTCCAGAGTTTATTTGCATAAAATTATCAGTAATCTCAATAATTTTATCGTATTTTTTTTCTTGGTAATAACAATAAACCGCCATAATATTTGCCTTTTTAGCAATTTTTGAGAAAGGGAAATCTTCATCAATTTTTTCAAATTCCTCTCCAGCAATAATATAATTATCTTCTTTGAGATTTTTTAAAGCTTTTTCATATCTTTTTATAGGATTTTGAGAATCCTCTTGCTGTTTTTGTTTTAAAAGCTTGTCTTTTGAGCACCCACAAAAAACAAACAATGTAGCAATTAAAGTGAAATTTGTTATTTTAACTTTTATGATTTTCATTTTGCTTCTTATTTAATCTTATTTCTAGACTTAATTGATGGGCATACAAACCCTCTGCCCTAGCTATCTCAACCCCATATTTAGCAATTTTATTGAATGAATTTTTATTGCAAGAAATCAGTGAAACTCTTTTTAAAAAATCAAAAACTGATAAACCACTTGAAAATCTTGAACTTCCTTCGGTTGGTAATGTGTGGCTTGGACCAGCAATATAATCTCCAATTGCCTCAGGAGAATATCGTCCTAAAAATATCGCCCCTGCATTATTAATTTTACTAGCAATTTTTTCTGCATTATTGGCAATAATTTGAAGATGTTCTGGAGCAATAACATTGACAATTTCTGGAGCCTTATTTATATTTTCAACAACTATTATTGCAGAATTTTTTAATGACTGTTCGATGATGCTAAATCTTGGCATTTTTTTTGCATTTTCAATTAAAGAATCGGCGATTTTTAATGCAAATTTATATTCATTTGTGATAATAAATATCTTTGAATTTTCTCCATGTTCTAATTGCGACAAGGCATCAATTGCAACCCATTCTGGATTGCATAAGTTGCTTGAATTGTTTTTTCCTTCTTGAAATTCGGCTATAATGGTTAAATCGGTTGGACCAGCTATCATATCAATTCCAATTTTACCAAAAAGCATTCTTTTTGCCGTTGCTACAAAATTATTACCCGGACCAACAATTTTATCAAATTTATTAATCGCTTCGCTTCCATAACAAGCTCCTGCAATTGCCTGTACTCCACCAATTTTAAATATATTTTTAATATTGCATAAATCTGCGGCAACAATAATTGAATCATTGATTGTGCCTTTTTTTGCAGGAGTAAAAAGAGCAATATCTTTACTTCCCGCTACAATTGCAGGAATTGCAGACATTAAAACAGAACTAGGATAGGAAGCGGTGCCACCTGGTGCATAAACAGCAACTCTTTCAATTGGCTTCCAAATATTTCCAAGTTTAACACCAGATTTATCGCGATAATATAAGTTTTTTGGCATCTGTTTTTTATGATAAGCAAGAATTCTTTTTTTTGCTTGCTTTAATGAGTTAAGAAGATTGTTATCTATATTTTTGTAAGCCTTGTTGATTTCTTCTTTTTTAACTATAAAATCTTGAGAAGATTCAAATTTAGCATCGTCAAATTTATTGCAATATTCTATTATTGATTTATCGCCATTATTTTTTATATTTTCAATAATATCAATTACCGCTTTAGAAACACTTATATTTTGCTCTTGAGAATTATTAATAAATTCTTTAAAGAGATCATCTTCTGCGATATTTTTGGTTGCAAAAATTTTAAATGGATATGAATTTGACATTTTTATATCTTGCTATTTTTGTGGAATTATTTTACTTATTTCTTCTTTAACTATTTTCTCAACTAACTCGCCAAGATTGTTGTTAAGCCAATCTTTAATTTATTAATTGATTGAGAAGCTGAATCTATTACTTCTTGTTTTAACAAGGATTGCTTATTCTCATATTTTTCATTTTCAACTATCTCTGTAGCTGTTATTTTATTTTCCTTGCTCTCTTCTGCTAAATATTCTTCATTTTCTTCAAAATTAAAGTCTTCTTCAACCTCTTCTATATTTGATTCATCTTCATTTTCTGCCTTAGATTTCTCTTCTTCGCTCTCTAAATCATCTAGATCTAAGTCAAGATCATTGCCCTCTTCATTTTCTTTTTCTGAATCTTCTTCCCCTAAATCAAGGTTTTCATATTCATTATTTGCCTTAGATTTCTCTTCTTCGCTCTCTAAATCATCTAGATCCAAGTCAAGATTATTATCTTCTTCAGAATTTTCTTCATTTTCTTCTAAATCAAAATCATTATCTTCTTCAGAGTTTTCTTCATTTTCTTCTAAATCAAGATTTTTTTTATCTTCTTCAATGGTTATAGGCTCTAAATCATCATCAATTTTTACATTTTTAGTAAGCTCCTCGAGATTGAACGAATCTTCTTCATCTTCATTTTTAGAATTATTATAAGATCCTTTAATTGTTCTGATTTTTTCTATTGTTTCGTCATCAATATCAAATTCTTCTTCGTAATCTTCAATTTCATCTTCGTTAAAATCAATATTTGATGAATTTTGATGGTTTTCTTGGGTTTCTTTTTCAATGTTTTCTAAGCTATAATCTTTTTGAGAATTTTCTTTATCTTCACTTAATTGTTGTTTTTGCGGAGATTCTTGTATATTGTAGTTAAAATCATCTTCTAAATCGTTTTTTTCAAAACTTTTATTTTCAGAAGGTTTGTTATCAAACCTCTTTAACTTTTGTTTAATAGATTCTAGAATTGATAATCTTTTTTCTGACATTGATTTTGCTCCACTTATTATTTTTAGAGATTTTTTATTAATTACAAATTGTTTTGATATTATCAATCTTGAATTAATAGAAAGCTAACTTGTTAATTAAATTGATATTTTTAATGGTTTTATCACAAATGAAAATGATAGTAAATTAAATATTCTTGCAAATTTAAAATTAAATCAAGAATTTTCTTTATTTAACATTCAAATTATTTTATTTTGTAGTAATTTTTTAATTTGCTCTCTTATTTTTGTTGCACCTTCGAAATCAAGATTGTCGGCTTTTTTTCTCATTAATTTTTGCAGTTCCTCTATTTTTTTATCTATTTGTTGAGGTTCTTTAAAATCTAAATTCTTTAAAACATTTTTAATTTCTTTGTCTATTTGATTATTTTGATCATTGTTTTTATTGGAATCTTTTTTTCCATAAAGATTAGCCATTGCAGAACCAATTGGCTTATTGGTAGTTTTTGGGGTAATGTTATGTTTTTTGTTATATGAAATTTGAATTTCTCTTCTGCGATTATTTTCATTAAGTGCTTTATTGATTGAATTTGTTTCTTTGTCAGCATAAAGTATTACTTTACTTTCAGAGTTTCTTGCGGCTCTACCAATTGTTTGTATTAAAGATGTTTCATTTCTCAAAAATCCCTCCTTATCAGCATCAAGAATTGCAACCAAGCCACATTCTGGAATATCCAACCCTTCTCTTAATAAATTTACACCAACAAGACAATCATATTTTTTAAGTCTTAAATCTTGTATTATCTCTATTCTATCCAATGTATCAACATCTGAATGCATATAAACAACATTAATATCAAGATCGTTTAAATAATCAGTAAGATCTTCCGCCATTTTTTTTGTAAGAGTAGTAACTAAAGAGCAAAAACCTTTATCTTTAGTTTTATTTATTTCGCCAATAATATCATCTACTTGATTTTTAGCTGGTCTAACTTCGCAAACAGGGTCAAGTAATCCAGTAGGACGAATAATTTGTTCAATAATTTGATTATCAGTTTTATTAAGCTCATATTTACCTGGTGTCGCCGAAACATATATTGTTTGAGGTTTATAAGCCTCCCATTCAGAAAATTTAAGAGGCCTATTATCCAATGCACTAGGCAATCTAAAGCCATGCTCAACTAGAGTTGTTTTTCTAGCAAGATCACCCTTATACATTCCATTAATTTGTGGAATTGAAACATGGCTTTCATCGACAAATAATAGTGCATCATTTGGCAAATATTCAAATAATGTTGGTGGAGATGCCCCATTTGGTCGATTTGTAAGATAGCGGGAGTAATTTTCAATTCCTTTACAGGTTCCAGTTGCAACCATCATTTCAATATCGTAGCTAGTTCTTTGATTTATTCTTTGACTTTCTATTAAAAGGTTATTTTTATCAAATTCATCAATTCTCTGATTTAAATCTATTTTTATTTTATTTACTGCATTCTGCATCACAGATTGGGGGGTTATATAATGAGAAGACGGATAAATAGATATATTTTCAAGTCTGCTAATTATTTGCCCAGTTAGAGGATCAAATTCGTAAATATTATCAATTTCATCGCCAAAAAAACTTATTTTCCAAGCTATACTATCAAAGTGAGAAGGAAAAATATCGACTATATCTCCTTGAACCCTAAAACTACATCTCTCAAAACTGGTATCATTTCTTTGATATTGAAGATCGGTAAGTTGTAAGAGAAATTTCTGTTGATTAATCTTCCCCCCCACTGAAACCCTAATAACTGCGGAACTATAAAATTCTGGTGAGCCTATACCGTATATACAAGAAACTGAAGCAATAATAATTGAGTCGCGATTTTCAATTAAAGTTCTGGTTGCAAAATGTCTTAATCTGTCAATTTGTTCATTTATAGCGCTATCTTTTTCAATATAAGTATCTGTTTTTGGAACATATGCCTCTGGTTGATAATAATCATAAAAGGAAACAAAATAACCAATCTGATTTTCTGGAAAGAATTCCTTCATTTCTCCATATAATTGAGCGGCCAATGTTTTATTGTGAGCCATTATTAAAGCTGGTCTTTGAGTTTTTTCAATTATATTGGCAATTGTAAAAGTTTTACCAGAGCCTGTAATACCAAGCAATACTTGATCTTGTTTGTTGTTTTTTATTCCTTCGAGCAACTTTTTAATTGCTTGTGGCTGATCTCCAGCTGGTCGGAAGTTAGAATGAATTTTGAATTTTTTAATAGTCAAATTAATTTATTAAATTTAGTTGCGGAGTTATTTATTTTAATCATCAAATTTAAACCGCAATAATAATAAGATATATTTGATAAAGCAATAAATTAAAAATAGTGCTTGATTTTTAAAAAAAAAAAAATATCGTCATTTTTTTAATTTTTAACTTAAATTTAACTTATTTTTAAGTTTTTAGTAAATTTATAGATTCATTTGGATATATAAATTTTAATTTCAATAAATTTTTCAATTTAAAATGGCTAATACAAAATCAGCTAAGAAGGCAATTCGCTCTAGTGAGAGAAAAAAAATAGTAAATAATTCTCGTAAAAATCGTATTAGAACTTTTGCTAAAAAAGTAACTGATGCAATAAAAGCTGGAAATGCAACAGAAGCAACTGATGCTTTTAAAAATTTTGAACCAGAATTAATGAGGGGGGTTACTAAAAAAGTGTTTAACCTAAATACAGCTTCTCGCAAACTATCTCGTCTATTTGCACAGATAAAAAAAATCAAAACCCCTGCAAACTAAAATATTCTATCCTTAATATTTATGCTTTTGCAATTTTTTAGAACTGCATTCAGCAATAGCAGAATAGATTTCATGAAACTACATAAATCTACTATTCTGCTATCACTTATCTGCATGGCTCTTTCTTTTATTTTCCTTGCCACAAAAGGCTTAAACCTAGGCATAGATTTTGCTGGTGGTATATTAATGGAAGTAAAAATTGAAAAAGAATCGCAAATTGTAGAGATAAAAGAGCTAAGAACCCTTGTTTCTCAACATGCAAAAGATGTTCAAGTGCAAAATATAGATGAAAAAAATTTTTTAATCCGTGTTGCAAGATCAAATGAAAATCAGCAAGAATTAATAGAACAGCTACAAAACTCAATATCACAAAAATATAGCGATATTGAATATAGAAAAATAGATTTCGTTGGCCCGCAAGTTGGTTCAACACTTATAAGAAACGGCATTATAGCCCTTATATTATCATTTGCTTCAATAATGTTATACATCTGGATTCGTTTTGATTGGCAATTTGGGGTTGGAGGTATATTCGCCTTGCTTCACGATGCAATATTAACTATTGGATTTTTTGCAGTTACTCAACTAGAATTTAACCTTACCTCAATAGCCTCAATTTTAACAATTATTGGATATTCAATAAATGATTCAGTAGTAATTTATGATAGAATTAGAGAAAATATCAAAAAAGATCCAAAAAATAGCTTAAAAAACCTAATAAATTCAAGTACCAACTCAACATTAAGTAGAACAGTTTTAACTGCTGGAACAACTCTGTTTTCATTAATTGCACTAATAATATTTGGCGGTGATGCTCTTAGAAGTTTTAGTATTGCAACTTTTTTTGGAATAGCAATTGGAACTTACTCTTCAATTTATATATCCGCTCCAATATTACTTTATTTTGATCCTCGTTCTAGTAAAGCAAAATAATTTATTTACAAAAAATCCATTCTAAACTTACATTTCATTGAAAAGTAGAACAGTAAAAAAATTAAAATATAGACACAAAAACACAAAACAAAATAAAGCTTTCAGCTTAATTGAATTATCAATTGTTTTGTTGATAATATCAATTCTTGCATCTTCTGCATTATCTATTTCAACAAATAGCATTATTAACAATAAAATAAAAGTTACTAATGACAGAATAAATCAGATTTACAAAGCAATTGGCAATTTTTTAGTAATAAATGGTCGTATACCATGCCCCGCCTCACTAATAAAAAATAAAATTAACGATCCTAACTATGGAAAAGAAGTTGGGGCTGGTATAAATTGTACAGGAAGTGGTGTTTATCAATCTTCAGATAATGCAAATCTCGTTATAGGTGCAATTCCAGTTAAAGAGTTGGGACTTGCAACAGAAATAGGAGAAGATGGCTTTGAAAGTAAATTTACTTATATGATCGACAAAAATTTTGCTAATAAATCAAATTTTGGCATTTCTGAACATGAAGGGATTATTACGGTAATTGAAAAAATGGGAGGAACTAATCAAATTTCAACAAGCGATGCTATTCTTGCAATAATTAGTCATGGGAGCAATAAATTAGGAGCTTTTTCAAGTAAAACTGGCGAACAAAATATTAGATCAAACGATATTGACGAAATGGAAAATGATATTGGGTTAATTTCTGGAGAAACTTCTAATTTTAATAACCTAGTTATTTTAACTTCTAATAATAGCGATTTTTTTGATGACATATTATTCTATAAAACTAGAAATCAATTAGTGCAAGATTTTTCTGCATTTAATTTAATACCTTGTCAAGCTACAAACACAACAATAAGTGGTTTTAATTGGCCGTTGGCGAACTATGGCGAAATAGCACAAGCAACCACTGGATGTTCAATTAATAATACTATTAAACCAACAAAAAGATGTGGATTTTTTGGTATTTGGGAAGAGGGTTTAATTTCTAGTTGTCCTTAAATTATTAAAAAAATAAATTTTAATAATTGCAAAAATTAGTTGCAGAAAAAAAACAATATTTTATTTTGTATCCTTTAATTTTAATTAACACATAAAACTTATACCTTCAAATGAATATAACTCCTCAAGTTAAAAAAATCTTATCTTATTATGAATCAGATAACCCTGGAACAAAAGCTAATTTAGCAAAATTTTTAATGACTGGTAAATTAGCTGGAACTGGAAAAATGGTAATATTGCCGGTTGATCAAGGTTTTGAGCATGGTCCAGCCAGAAGTTTTGCTGTTAATCCCGATTCTTACGATCCCTATTATCACTTTCAACTTGCAATTGATGCTGGTTTAAATGGCTACGCTGCACCACTAGGAATGATAGAATGCGGAGCAGATAATTTTGCTGGTGCAATTCCATTAATTTTAAAAATTAACAGCTCTAACTCTCTTTATAATGGTGGAACAGCTCCACATCAAGCAACAACAGCATCAGTAAAAGATGCCCTAAGGCTTGGCTGTTCTGCAATTGGCTACACTATATACCCAGCTTCTGATGCTGCTTTTGATATGATAGAAGAGCTAAGAGAATTAACCCTTGAAGCTAAATCGCATGGTCTTGCAGTTGTTGTTTGGTCTTATCCTCGTGGTGGAGATTTGTCAAAAGTTGGTGAAACCGCTGTTGATATTTGTGCATATGCAGCACATATTGCCGCTTTAACCGGTGCCCATATAATTAAAGTCAAGCCTCCAACTCAAGCTCTTGAAAATCTTGATGCAATTAAAGTTTACGAAAAAACCAAAATTCCTATCGAAACCCTAGAACAAAGAGTTAGACACATTATGCAAACTACTTTTAATGGCAAAAGAATAGTCATATTTTCTGGTGGAAGTGCTAAAAGCGAAGATGAGATATATAGTGAAATTTCTGAAATACATAAAGGCGGTGGAAATGGTTCAATCATTGGCAGAAACACTTTCCAAAGACCGAGGGCGGAAGCTTTAAAATTACTTGAAAATATTATCAAAATTTATCAACAGTAAATTTTATAATGAAAAATAAGCTAATCACAAAATCCATCATTTTTTTTTCAATGGCTTTTTTAGCTTTGTCATCTTGCTCTAAAAACTGGAGCTATGAAGGTTCTTCATCTCCAGAATTTTGGCACAAAATTAATAAAGAATATAAATTTTGTAAAATTGGCTATAATCAATCACCAATTGATATTGTTAATCAAAAATTTAATAAAATTGATTTTGAAATTATTAACAATAAAAATACTGTTATTAAGGCAAATAAAGAGCATAATTTTATTAAACTTAATATTGAAGATGGTTCAAAAATAAAATTCCGTAATAAAATTTATAAAGCTAAGAATATTATTTTTCACCATCCAAGCGAGCATTTTATTAATAATCAACAATATTCTCTTGAAATGCAAATATCATATAAAAGCGAAGATGAGCAATATTTTCAATTGGCTATTTTCTTAGAATTAGATAAGAAAAATCATCAAATTGACAATAAAAACCTAGAGCCAATAATTAATATAATCGAAAATCAAAAAAAACAATTAAACGAATATAAAATAAATCTAGGTAATTTGATTAATTTAAAAGACACAACATTTGCCTATGAAGGCTCTCTTACAACTCCACCCTGCACCGAAAGTGTAAAATGGAGAATATTTAGAAAGCCAATAATAATTTCTAAAAATCAAATGAATAAAATAATTAAATTAGCTCTTTTTAATAAATCTAATAATCGCCCATTACAAAAATTCAACCCTTCGCAATATTAATCGCAATAATTGGCTTATTGCAAATAAACTACCTTCTGCTTGGTAGATGAAAAACCGAGCCATCGGTTTTTTCTGCTTTTGCTAACAATAAATCAACCAATCTGCTGCAACCAGAAACCCTTACTCCAGAAACAGTTGCAACACCAGAAACTCTACTATCTCTGTCTAACGATTCTTTTTTCATATCCATCAATGCCGAATTAAGAGCCGAAACAGAAATATCTCCTAAATTATTGCAATTTTTATCATAATTAGCATTTCTAGGAGCCGTTCTATTTCTAACCTCACTAATAAATGTAGTTGCTATATCATTAGGCTCTAACCAACCTTTAGGGTCGCTTATATCGCGATTTAGCATTAAATTATATTTATTAAAAGAGGCTAAATTATAATTCTTCCAATTATCTTTAATAAAGCATAATAAATCTGAATAAGATTGATCTAGCTCACTAATCGCTGAAACTATTGGAAGAGGAAGACCTATTTGCTTAGCAAGCATTTTTTGATTTTGGAACAAGGGCACATCTTTCAAACTTTCAAATTTATTCAATTTTTCTAACACCTCCTTCTCACCACTATTTAATAACCAGCTTGTAAATAAAGCTCCGTCATCTATCATAACTTTTTTATTGCCAAAATTTCCTAAATTAAAAAAAAATCCCAACTCTTGCAGAATATGATTAACTGCTAGAGAGCCTAAAAATTCAGTTCTTGCTTTATGAAATTGATGGCGATTATATTTATCAATTGCCACTTCTTGACAATCAACAAGACATTTACTTCCATAATTTTGCTCTATCAATTCTTCGAATTTTTTTAATTTATCAGTTGCTAAATTGGGGTTACCATCACTATAACCAGACATTTCTTGCCTTAATTGATTACCAATTTCTCCTTGGAAAAGAGCGGATTTAGTCTTTTCAATTAATTTTTCTTCGTAATTGTCAAGGCTTAGTAGGCTTTCTTGTTTTTTATTAATATTATTTAAAAAAATACCCAAAATTCTTTCTGCTGCTGCCATTGATTCTCTAGGAATATTACTTGGTTCAACTCCATCAACTTCAAGCCTCATTAATGCCAATTCAAGATCTTTCGGAAAAAATTGATTAGTGCAAATTTTGCGGAGCCGATAACGAAATTGCATTTTCTCTAATTGAGATAAATCACTAATTTTAGTTTTTGATATAACATTTTTAAATCTTTGTTGATTTAACAAATCATCTTTTTGTTCTTTACTGCAACTATTCCACAAATGTTCTTTTAATGCAGATCTTAAAAACTCATATTTTTCTTGGGCCATTAACTCAAGATTTTTTTCAGAAGAACCGTTTGCACTGTTTTTTTGAAGTAAAATTCCTATTTCTTCATATTGCTTAGTATCATAGTTAGCAAAAATTACCTTATTTTTTTTAAGTAAATTGTCCCATGCATCTCTAAATTTATAAAAATCCATTATATTTTCAGCTTTTAAAGCCTGCTGATCATATTCATTTTTATTAAAAAAAACATCATTTATTTTTAACAAATCAAAAACACCTAAACTATTAGCATTATTAGCTAATATCGCATCTTCAGATTGAGCATTAAAAATACTTGCAAATCTCTCATTTCTAAGCAATATTTTAATTAATTGCTCTTGTTCCTTTGTTAAATCTTGCAGATCTCCGCTATAATTAAGAGATAATAAACTTCTAAATCTTTCTGATGAATCTTGCGAGGAAGAGCTTTCCAATGAAGCAAGATCTGTAAAATCCTCCTCAACAAATGACACCTTCTTTTTCTTTTTAGTATCAACATCATCTTCTTGAACTTGAAATGCAGATTGAGTTTGTTGCATAATTTTTATTATACCAGCAACCTTCCCACTTTTAGCAAGCTCTTCTAAAGAAGGACTTCTTTTATTAATACTAGCAATCTTTATTTTTCCTAAGTTTAAATCTGAAGGTTCTTTATGTAAAACTTTTTCAGTTTGTTGTTTATTTTTAAGATCTGAATTCTTAGATTCTTGAATGTTGATTTTTATATCTTTTAAATTAATTGGTTGATCAATAATAGGAAGTTGAATATTTTCCAAATCCAAAGGAAGATCTGATTCAGAAGAAGACCGAGAAATTGATCTAGAAGTTGATGGAGGAGATATTTCTGGCGAAGATAAATCTACCAAATATTTCAATTGAGATTGTGATTGCTGGTTGTCTTCTTTATTTTTTAAAGCATCTTCAATGCTATAAGCCCTAGAATAAGTCCTTTTTTTTGTTACAAGCCAACCTTCTTTATCATCATCTTTACTATTAAATATTAACCTAATATCTTGAATAGAAATATTCGCACCACTATTGATGTTTTGAATAAGATAAGTTTCAACCGCATTATAACTCAAATAAACATTGGGATAAAAAGATTGTAAAAAGTTTTCAAGTTTATTTTCTGACAATGAAGCTAATAGGGTTTGAACTTTTCTTAATTCAAGCAAAGAAGAGCTACTTTGATTTTCTAATAAATTTATCTTTAAATTGTCGTAATTAAGATTTAAAAGAGCCTGCATCATTAAGATAAAAAAGATCTTTTTATTTTCCTCTTCTATTTTTTTTAAACTATAAAAAACCGCATCTTGATTTGATTTTTCTGATTTATATGTAGCGATTCTTGAACTTCTGTATGTTTCCATGAGGTAGTAATTTGCAATTAATATTATAAGTTTAAAACTTATATGAATTTTATTAATTGAATTTACTTAGATATGCTACAATTACTATCAGAATTCAATTGAGTAACTAGAAAATATTTTAGTTATTTGGTTTATTTTAGTGGATTAGTTTTTGTTATTAGTTTTAATTAATTTAATATTAATTAAGTAAAATTTAAACAGAAATTTTTATTTGTCAAATAATTTATTGTCTTTATTAAATTTGATTAAAATTTTGCTTGATTTATTAAAAAAACAATTTAGATAGATTACCTTTAATTATAAAGCAGATTTTTACTAGCAATTAATAAATCTAAGTAGAATATCTTAAAAAAGCTTATTAATTTCTATTTAATCAATAAAAACATTTAAATTATAATCATGACAAATCTAGGGGCAAATAAAGGAAAAATAACCCAAGTAATATCTGCGGTTGTTGATGTTGAATTTGAAAATGGTGAAATACCAGCAATTTATAATGCTCTTGAATGCATCAATGAAGGAAAAAAACTAACTCTTGAAGTTGCATTGCATATTGGCGAAAGAACCGTAAGAACTATTGCCATGGATTCAACTGACGGATTAGTTAGAGGCTTAGAGGTTATAGATACCGGAAAGCCGATATTGGTTCCAGTTGGAGAATCAACTCTTGGCAGAATAATGAATGTTGTTGGTGAACCAATTGATGAAAAAGGTCCAATTAACTTTAAAGAAAAATTTCCCATTCACTGCTCTGCTCCTGAATTATCAGAACAGTCAACTGAAACAGAAATATTAGTTACTGGAATTAAAGTAATAGACTTGCTTGCACCTTATGCTAAAGGCGGTAAAATTGGTTTGTTTGGTGGAGCTGGAGTTGGAAAAACAGTATTAATTATGGAACTTATTAACAATGTTGCTAAAGCACATAGCGGTTATTCTGTTTTTGCTGGAGTTGGAGAAAGAACTCGCGAAGGTAACGATCTTTATCATGAAATGATGGATTCTGGAGTTATCGATGTTAACAATCTTAGTAATTCTAAAGTTGCATTAGTATATGGTCAAATGAATGAACCACCCGGTGCAAGAGCAAGAGTTGCTTTAACTGGATTAACTCAAGCCGAATATTTTCGCGACAAAGAAAATAGAGATGTGCTGTTTTTTGTTGATAATATATTTCGTTTTACTCAAGCTGGTTCAGAAGTTTCTGCTCTACTCGGTAGAATCCCTTCTGCGGTTGGATATCAACCAACATTAGCCACAGAAATGGGTAAAATGCAAGAAAGAATTACTTCTACAAAAAGTGGCTCCATTACTTCAGTGCAAGCAATTTATGTACCTGCTGATGATCTAACTGACCCTGCTCCCGCTACATCATTCTCGCATCTTGATGCAACAACTGTTCTTTCTCGTCAAATTGCAGAAATAGGAATCTACCCTGCTGTTGATCCACTTGATTCAACCTCTAGAATACTAGATCCTAGAATAGTTGGAGAAGAGCATTATCAAGTTGCAAGAGAAGTTCAGAAAATTTTACAAGCCTATAAATCATTACAAGATATTATTGCAATATTGGGTATGGATGAATTATCAGAAGAAGACAAAATGACCGTTGCTAGAGCTAGAAAAATACAAAGATTTTTATCTCAACCATTCCATGTTGCAGAAGTTTTTACCGGTTCACCAGGTAAGCTAGTTTCCTTAAAAGATACAATTAGTAGTTTTAAAGCAATATGTGAAGGAAAATATGATCATCTTCCAGAATCTGCATTCTATATGGTTGGAAATATAGAGGAAGCCATTGCAAAAGGTGAAAAACTACTTAAAGAAGCAAAATAATGTCAATAAATATTGAAATTACAACTCCTAAAGATATATCTTTTAAAGGATCTTGTTATCTTGTAACATTACCAACAATTGGTGGTGAGGTTGGAATTATGCAAGGTCATGAATCATTTGTTTCAAGGCTTTGTGAAGGAGAGATAAAGCTATATAATCAATTAGATGAGGTGATAGAAATCTTTAAAATCACTGGTGGTTTTTGTAAAATAAATGATTACAATAATCTGTCAATATTAACCGACGAATAAAGCTTTTAATTTAACCTTAAGTAATTTTTTAAACAATTACTTAAGGTTAAATTATGAAATAGCATAATTTACTACAAAATAAAAATGCAAAAAGAAGTAAATCCACAATTTGATAAATCAATATCACCCCTTTTAAAGGACATCCTTGAAGTTGTAGAACAAGCCTCAATTGCCTGTTATGATTGGATAGGAAAAGGAGATAATCATCTAGCCGATCAAGCTGCCGTTAACTCAATGAGGTTAAGTTTAAATAAAATGCCAATTAGCGGTAGAATAGTAATTGGAGAAGGCGAAAGAGATGAGGCTCCAATGCTTTATATTGGCGAAAAAGTTGGTCTTTATAAAGAAAATTCCGATCAAAGCATTTTTCCAGAAATTGATATTGCACTTGACCCTCTTGAAGGAACAACAATTTGTGCTAATAATGCATCAAATTCATTGGCAGTATGTGCTTTTACCACTAGAGGTTCTTTTCTTCATGCTCCAGATGTTTATATGGAAAAAATTGCAATAGGACCAAATCTACCAGAAGGAATTATCGATCTTGACAATTCGGTTTTAAATAATTTAAAAAATCTTGCACTAGCTAAAAAATGCAATATAAGCGATCTAACTGCAATAATTCTAGAAAGAGATAGACACAAAGAACTGATAGCAAAAGTTCGCGAAGCGGGAGCAAAAATTCGCTTAATTGGCGATGGTGATATTGCTGGAGTTATATCTTGTGCCAATAAAGATGCAAATGGAGATATATATCTTGGTAGCGGTGGTGCTCCGGAAGGAGTTCTAAGTGCATCCGCATTGAGAATAATGGGTGGGCAAATTTTTGGTAGATTAATTTTTAATGATGATAAAAAACAAATTGATAGAGCGAAAGCAATGGGAATAGTTGATATCAATAAACAATATGATATTTTTGATATGACTGGTGGAAAAGAAAATAATCAAATTATTTTTGCTTGTTCTGGAGTTACAAATGGTGATATGGTTGATGGGGTGATAAAATGTAAAGATTTTATCAAGGTAAATTCCGTAATTATGAATCTTGAGAAAAAACAAATTCATAACATTTCAACAAAATTCTTAATATAAGGCTAAACTAAAAATAAAAGGATAAAAATGAACTCTATAAATATAATAAATCAATATATTAAAGATTTATCAATTGAACTACCGCACTCACCACAAATATTCTTAGAGCAATCTGGAAAGCCAAATATCAACATTTCTATTGATATAGATGCTAAAAAACTAATCAATAACGAAAAAGAAGAAGATAAAAAAATTTTTGAAGTTATACTTAAAATATCAGCAGAAGCAGAAACAACGACAATTCAATCTGGTGACAATTCAAAACAAGAAGCAAAAAAATTATTTATTCTTGAAATATCTTATGCAGGATTATTTCAAATTAATGAGGAAAATACAGAAATAATTGAACAAATATTACTAATTTATTGTCCTAATTTATTATTTCCATTTTTAAGAAGAATAGCTTCAAATATAGTTGGAGATGCTGGATTGCCTCCTTTAATGCTAGAACCAATTGATTTTAACGAGCTATATAATCGCAGATCAAAACAAGCCAAAGAAGAAGATAAAAAAATCAATTAAGATTTATATTTTTATTTAAAAATTAATAATATAAGTTTAAAGAATAATTTTTTACAACATTTACAATTTAAATTATGAAAAAAATTAATCTTCTTTTGCTGTATTTATTGCTATCAGCACCTAACTTATTGAGTGCTAAGGAATATTATAAATTCGACAAAAATCATACCAATATAACTTGGCAAGCTAGCCATTTCGGGTTCTCTAGCCCATCTGGCAAATTTGTTGATGCTGACGGAGGATTTTTTATAGACCAAACAAAATTGCAAGAGAGTTGGGTTAATATCAACATCAATATCAACAGCATATCAACAGGAATTGCAAAATTCGATGAACATTTAAAAGGGATAGATTTTTTTGATGCAAAACATTTTCCAATGGCAAATTTTCAAAGTATCAAAATCGAAAATATCAATAAAAATTCAGCCAAGATAATTGGTAATTTAACTATAAAAAATATTACCAAAGAAATAACTTTAAATATAAAACTTAATAAAATTGGCATCAACCCATTTACTCAAAAGAAAACCGCAGGATTTAGCGGAGAAACTTCTTTCAAAAGAAGTGATTTTGGTATTAATTTTGCTATTCCCGGAGTTTCGGATAATGTAAAAATTTATATTGAAGCAGAAGGAAATTTATCAGAAACACCAAAAGATATATCAAAAATAAAAAATTACAAACAAAAAGAAGAGCTTTCCAATCAAGAGAAAGTTGCTAAAAAAATGAAAATAAAAGAGTGGAATATTGTTGATTCAAAAAGCTCAATTGAAATTTTAACAAATCAAAATAAAAGCTCAATTAGTGGAAATTTTAAAAAATTTTCAGGAAAAATATTCTTTGATCAACTATTGCCGACATATAGTTTTATTGAATTTGATGTTGATACTAATTCTATAGAATTAAGCTTCAATGAAGCCGTAGAAGCTGTTAAAAATAATATTTGGCTTGATAGCAATAAATTTCCTAAAGCATTTTTTCGATCTACCTCAATAGCAAAAATTAGTGATAAGAAATTTTTATTATCAGGAATATTGACAATTAAAGGTATTTCCAAAAATATTAGCACAACATTTAATCTGCAAGAAGTTAGTTCTAGAGAATTAATTGCAGAGGGAGATTTTACTATTAACCGCTTAGATTTTGGCATTGGAAATAACAAAGATAATCAGTCAAAATCTATAGATCAATCTGTTATAATAAAATTCAGAATTGCTGGAGAAAATTTATTATTTTAATTACTAGAATATATCGTAACATAATCATTACACTTATTGCCTTAAATTATATTTTAAAATGAATGAAATTAACCAAAAAAACACAGAAACAATAATTAAAAAAAAGAATCAACTGTCAGAAAAATATAATCATCAAGAAATTGAGCCGAAATGGCAAAAATATTGGCTGGATAATGAAATATATCATTGGAAGAATGATAAAAATAGGGACGAAACTTTTGTGATAGACACCCCTCCTCCTACTGTTTCTGGGATGTTGCATATGGGGCATATTTTTTCTTATAGTCAAGCAGATTTTGTAGCAAGATTCCAAAGAATGTTAGGAAAGGATGTTTTTTATCCAATTGGCTTTGATGATAACGGCTTGCCAACAGAAAGATTGGTTGAAAAAATTATCAATAAAAAAGCTAATATTTTTGAACAAGAAAATGGTCACGGATCCTTTGTAAGAAAGTGTCAAGAAGTTGTTGTTGATGCAGAGAAAGAATTTGAAGAATTGTTCAACATCATCGCCCTTTCGGTTGATTGGAGGCAAAAATATCAAACCATTTCGCCAGAATCGCAAAAAATTTCACAAGCAAGCTTTGTTGATTTATTCAATAAAAAATTGGTTGAGAGAAGATTTGCCCCCGTGCTTTGGGATTGCGTGGATAGAACCGCCTTGTCGCAAGCAGATTTAGTTGATCGTGAAATGCAAAGTGCAATGCACGAAATTGAGTTTTCGATCTATAATCACTCCCCCCTTGAGGGGGAGTCAAAGAGCAACGGCTCTTTGGTGGGGGGTGATAAAGAAAAAATAATCATTATGACCACCCGCCCAGAGCTTCTGCCTGCTTGCGTTGCTGTTATGGTTCACCCTAAAGATGAGCGATATAGGTATTTATTCAAGAATATTTTGGAGTTAAAGTGCCAATCATCGCAGATGATTTAGTGCAAATGGATAAAGGAACGGGAGCGGTTATGTGTTGCACCTTTGGTGATGAAACTGACATCAAATGGTGGCAGAAGTGGGATTTGGAAATGCGAAATATCGTTAAAGAAGACGGGACGATCTTACCAATATGGAGTGCCTCTTATATGGATGGTGAGCCAACAACTCTTCAATTTAAGGTTGGATATCCATCTTCTAAAACCAAGATTTCAAACCTAAGGGTCTCAGGATATAGCTTTTTGGATGCTTCATTATTTCAAGAGGAATATTCGAAAATTGCTTGCAAAAAAATCAAAGAAGCTCGCGATGAAGTCATCAAAAACCTATCCGAAAAACACCTTTTGATCGAATCAACCCCAATAACTCACTCAGTCAAATGTGCCGAACGATCCGGTGCTCCAATTGAAATTTTAGTAGTGCCACAATGGTTTATTAAAATTCTTGATAAAAAAGATGAGTTAAAGAATAAAGCGAATCAATGCGGTTGGTTTCCTGAATATATGAAAATAAGGCTTGAGCAATGGATTGAAGGTTTGCAATGGGATTGGTGCATTTCTCGTCAGAGATTTTTTGGAGTAAAATTTCCAATATGGTATTCCAAAAGAAAAGGGGAAGAAGGAAGAATCTTAATTGCTGATTATAGAAAATTACCAGTTGACCCTTTGATTGATTTGCCAGACGGATATTCTCGCGATGAAGTAGATGCAGAAACCGATATTATGGATACTTGGGCAACCTCCTCTATTTCTCCACAACTTTCTAGCAAGGGAATAAGTAAAGAAATTGTTTTTGACGAATCTAGACATAGCAAATTGTTTCCCGCTGATTTAAGGCCACAAGCTCATGAGATCATAAGAAGCTGGGCATTTTATACTATTGTAAAATCTTTATTGCATCAAGATTCCATTCCTTGGAAAAACCTAATGATTTCTGGATGGTGCCTCGCTTCCGATAAAACTAAAATGAGTAAGTCAAAAGGTAATATTATAACCCCCACAAGCTTAATAAAAGAAAAAGGTTCGGATGTTGTCCGTTATTGGGCTTCCGCTTCCAATCTTGGCTCTGATATTGCTTATAGCGAAGAAGTTTTTAAAATTGGACAAAAATTAATTACCAAATTATTTAACTCGGCTAAATTTTGCTCAATGAACTTTCATATTCTAAAAGATGATGCGGAAATTTGCGAAGGCTTTGATTACTGGATCTTAGGAAAATTATACCAAACTATAGAAAATTCAAAAAAAGAATTTTTAAAATTTGAATATGCCAAAGCAAGAGAAATTATTGAAGAATTTTTTTGGCACTATTTTTGCGATAATTATCTCGAAATTTGTAAAGTTCGCTCTTATGGATTAAATGCAGAAAAAATAGCAAATAAAAACCTAAATCAAGAAGAAGAAAGATTAATTATAAAAAAACAACAAAGTGCAATTAAAACCCTTCAAATTTGCCTTAATGCTATTCTAAAGCTTTTTGCACCCTTTATTCCTCATATTTGTGAAGAAATTTATTCAGTAGTTTTTGAGGAAGAATTTATTAATAAAAAATCTATTCATTCAAGAGGAAACATTGCCTTGATTGATAAAAACATTGCCATTGAGACTGATTTTATAGAATTGGGAGATAGAGCTTTAGAGATAATTTTTGAGGTCAGAAAATGGAAATCAGAAAGAAATTTATCAATGAAAACTAACATCAATAATTTAACTATTTTTAACAATCAAGAAATTTGCCAAATAGAAGAAGATTTAGCAAATGTCTGTAATGCATTAATTATTGATTATAAAAATGATGAAAATAACAATTTAATCGAAATAAAAAACTAAAAACTTTAATCATAAATTGCTTGATTTTCAAAGGGTTAGTACTTAGAATTTATTACATTTTTGTAATTTTCATTATATTAAATTATTTTTAACAACATAAATTATTAATTAATAATGCCAAGCTTTGATATTGTTTCCAAGATCAATTTACAAGAAGTTGATAATGCAGTAAATTCAGTGCTTAGAGAGCTCACTAATCGCTACGATTTTAAAGGGGCAAAATTCTGTATTGAATTAAAAAATAAAGAAAATGAAATTATTATCAATGCGGAAGATGAATATAAATTAAATCAAATCAATGATTCATTAAAGGTTTTTGCAACCAAAAGAGGAATTGATGTTAAAGCCCTTGATTTTCAGAAAGCAGAATCTGCAAGCGGTAATTCATTTAGACAAACAGTAAAACTAAAAAATGGTATAGATCAAGATAATGCCAAAAAAATAGTCAAAGAAATAAAAGATAAAAAAATGAAAGTTCAAGCTTCAATTCGTGGTGAAGAAGTTAGGGTTGAAGGGAAAAAAAGAGATGACTTACAAGAAGCAATGGAAATTATTCGTTCCAGCAACTTTAATTTAGCACTGCAATTTATTAATTTTCGCGATTAGTAAATAATGCTTACTCTTGAAAATATATCATATAGTCGTCAATTTTTGCCGATATTTAATCAATTAGGATTTTCAATTGGATGCGGTTCAGGATTAATAATTAAAGGCAGTAATGGAATTGGCAAAACAACTTTACTACAAATTATCGCCGGACTAATTCAGCAAGATAAAGGCAAAATATTATGGCAACAAGAGGAAGTTAAATATTTTCGTGAATATTTTAACGGCGATATGCAATTTATAACTTGCCAAAATTTCTTAAAACCACAATTATCAATTCGTAGTAATCTTCAATTTTATGCTAAATTATCAGCAACTTTTGAAGCAGTCGAATCGGCAATTAATTTTTTTAAACTTACCGACTTTGCAGAAACTCCAATAAAATATCTATCTTCTGGCATTAAACAAAGAGCTAAATTAGCTAAATTACTCGCCTGCCCTGCTACATTGTGGTTATTAGATGAGCCCTCTAATCATCTTGATGAAGAGGGTATTAATTTACTAAAAAGCCTTATTTTAACTAGAATAAAAGAAAATGGCATTGTAATAATAGCAACACATGATAAATTTTTATTTGATATTGGTCCAAATATAAATTTACAAGATTTTAAACATTAAAAAACCTATGTTAACTGTAAAATATATTTTTAAAAATTTAATTTTCTATATAATCGCAATAATTTTTACAAGTTTTAATATTTGCACTATTAAAATATCCGGTTTGCAATCATCAATTCCATCATTTGATGTTATATCAATATTTTATTTCACAATATTTAAAAATTTTTTTGGACTTTGGTTCGTTTTTTTATTGGGTATTTGGGGAGATGCTTTATCGAATAATGCAATAGGAATATCATCTCTTAGCTATATGATTATGGTAAAATTCTTTCAACTAGCCAATAACAAACTAATTATCAAAGAAAGTTTTTATCAAATATGGAAACAATTTAGCATATTCTTTGCCTTTATTTTAATCATAAAATGGCTACTCTTATCAATGATTGCAAGTAATTTTTATCCTATCTACAAATTATTAATGCAATTAATATTAACAATTAGCTTTTATCCAATAATTCATAAATTTCTTGATTTTTTTAGCAAAAAAATTACGGGAGAAAATTAATCAATGCTAAGAGATATAAGAAAAAGCAAATTATTTAACCGCCGAACCCTTTTTATTGGAGCTTCACAAGGAGTTCTAGGTTCTGCATTAATTACTCGACTTAGCTATTTGCAATTAATAAAACATCAAGAATATTCAATTCAATCTGATAGTAATAGAATAAAACAAATAATCTCTCCTGCTCCAAGAGGTGCAATAGTTGATAGATTCGGTTTTAATATGGTGAATAATGAAAGTAGCTATAGATTATTTCTTTATCTCAGTAATCGTAAAATAAATTTGAAATCAGTTGATAAATTGGTTGAAATACTAAACCTTAACCAAGAACAAAAAGACATATTTCTTGCTAAAATAAAAAATGCTCGTAGGAAAAATGTTATTTCTTTAATTGATAATCTTAGCTGGAACAATTTAACAAAAATAGAAAGTAATTACCATCTACTCTCTGGTTTATCTATCGAAACAGGAATTATGAGAACTTATCCATACCCAAATGAAACTGCTCATTTCATTGGCTATGTTTCCTTACCATCAGATAAAGAAACCAATAATAATGAACAAAATCTATTTATGCATCCAGATTTTAGAATTGGCAAATCTGGTATTGAAAGAAGTTTTGATGAAGCTTTAAGAGGAAGCTATGGAGTAAAATATGTTGAAGTTAATGTTCATGAGGTGCCAATAAGAAACCTTTCTAGCAAACAGGCAATTGAAGGCTCGAGAGTTCATTTAACTATTGATTTTCGTCTACAAAAATTTGCCACAGAAAGAATAAAAAACGAGGTTGCATCAGTAATTTTAATGGATGTTGAAAGTGGAGAAATACTAGTTTACGCTTCATCTCCTGCATTTGACCCAAATCGCTTTGTTGAAGGAATAACTCATAGCTATTGGAAGGAGTTAAATTCAGATATTAGAAAACCTCTTACCAATAAACCGATTTCTGCATTATATCCTCCTGGTTCAACTTTTAAATTAATGACAGCAATTGCAGGGCTTGAAAATGGCATAAATCCACAAATGAAGGTTAATTGCAATGGGTATTATAAATTTGGCAGAAGGGCTTTTCACTGCTGGAAAGAAGGTGGTCATGGTTCATTAAATTTAGTTGATGCAATAATGCATTCTTGCAATACATATTTTTTTACCATTGCCAATCAAATCGGAGCAGAAAAAATTGCCGAAGTCTCAAAAAGATTTGGCTATGCAGAAAAACCAGATATAAGCCTTCATGGAGCAAAAACTGGAGTTGCACCAAATGATGAGTGGAAAAGAAAGGTTTTAAAACAGCAATGGTTTGGTGGCGATACTTTAAACACCGCAATTGGTCAAGGTTTTGTTTTAGCAAGCCCTTTGCAAATGGCGGTAATAACCTCAAGAATTGCCAATGGCGGAGTTCCTATAAAACCTTATCTAGTAAGAAATCAACATATATTCACACAATTTGATCAATTAAAATCAAAAAGAATAGTTAGTGAAGAACATTTAAAGCTAATCAAAGAGGGAATGAATCGTGTAATGAACACTCCAGGTGGAACTGCATTTGCAAAAAGAATTGAAATAAAAGGCTTTGAAATGGCTGGAAAAACTGGAACATCCCAAGTAATTTCAAAAAGAGAAGATGAAATGACAGCGAGCGAGAATGCAATAAAAGCTAATCAGAATCATGCTATATTTGTTGGCTTTGCTCCAGTTTCTAATCCTCGTTATGCGGTTTCGGTTGTTGTTGAACATGGAAAAAGTGGTTCACAAGCTGCGGCACCAATTGGGAGAGATATATTGCTAGAAGTACAAAAAATAGAATCACAAACCAATTAAATAGAAGATAAGGATCCATCTTTTATAGAAAGAATATGGTTAGCTCTTTTAGCAAGTTCATTATTATGAGTTACCATTAGGCAACCAATTTTATATTCAGTTGTAAGATTTTTTAATAATTCAAATATTTTAAAAGATATACTAGAATCAAGGTTTCCAGTCGGTTCATCAGCAAGAATAATTGATGGTTTTGAAATTACGGCTCTTGCAATTGCAACTCTTTGTTGCTGACCTCCTGACAATTGAGAAATTCTATAATCTATTCTATCTAATAAATCAACTTCAGTCAAAATTTGTTTAGCTTCTTTAAATGCATATTTTTTATCATAACCTTTAATTAGAAGGGGCATAGCAACATTTTCAATGGCAGAAAATTCTGGCATTAAATGATGAAATTGATAAATAAAACCAATATTGTTTTTTCTTGTTTCGGTTCTTACTTTATCGCAAGAAAATGGCTTTATTTTTAAATTGTCAACAATTATTAATCCAGAGTCCTTATCGCAACAATCTAATAAACCAGCAACTTGTAATAAAGTTGTTTTTCCTGAACCAGAAGGCCCTATTAAAGCAACAATTTCGCCTTTAGCAACCTGTAACGAGATATTTTTTAATATTGGAATTTTTACATCTAAGTTTTTGTTATTTTTTGACTTATAATCATCAATTTTAATAGAAAAAGACTTATTTACAGAAATAAGCTCGAGAGCTATATTGTTACTTACATTCATAATTAATCGTCTTTATCATTAAAATCATCATCTTCATCATCAAAAGTTTCATAATCTTCATCATCAGCCTCAAAATCTCCATCCTCCTCTTCTTCATCTTCATCTTCGTAAGAATCTTCATCCTCATCATCTTCAAGATCTTTATTTTTTAGTAGATTTTTATTTTTCTCAAAATCATCAAAATCAAAATCATCAAATTCATTAATTTTTTTTCTATCTTTTATATCGCTTTCTATTTTATCTCTAGCAATTAAGATGATTTTGTCTCGAGCCTCCTCAAAAGTAACTTTATAAATTGCAGAATATTCTGTTGCAAGCCTGTATATAGCTGTTTCATATATTATTCTTTCGCTATAAGATCTTTCTGTATCATCAATATCTCTAGTTAAATCTCTTAAAACTTCCGCAAGCATTATTATATCGCCAGAATTAATTTTTGTTTCATATTCTTGGGCTCTACGACTCCACATTCCTTTCATTTTTTTAACACCACTTCTTAATATTCCCAATACCTCATCCATTTTAGCTTTAGAAACCAATGCCCTCAAACCAGATTTTTCAGAGCCAACAACTGGAATCCTGATGCTAAGTTTTTCTTTTTCAAAATATAACAAATAACAACTTACTTCTGTATTTTGGATATTTATAACTTCTATTTGAGTAAGCACTCCAACTCCATGAGCGGGGTAAATTAATTTATCACCAACAGAAAATTGATTATTTTTTGGTTCTTTTTTAACGATTTCATTTTTTTTATTCTCATCAATATCTGCTTCTTTTTTACCATTTTCAATATTTTTTGATTGCAAATCTTTGTTGTTAAATCTATGGAAAGATGCCTTAATATCAATGTTTTTAGATAATTTTTCTTGTTTATCTGTTGATAATTTAGGTTTTTTATCGTTTGCTTTGTTATGATTAATCTTTTTTAATTTTTGTTTTTTATCTTTTTTGGATATATTTTTATTTTCTATAATATTATTAGATTTTACAGATTGCTTCTTGTTTATAGGCTTACTATTCTGTTTTTTGTTTTTATAATCACTGTCTTTGGAATTTATAAGATTATCTTTAGGTTCTTGTTTTAAATAGATTTTTTTGCTATTTTTTAAATCTTTAAGATTTTCTTTTATATTTTTATCACTCTTCTTAAAATGATCTTTTGCATTTTTAGTTTTATTATTTTTTATTTCTTTTTTTGTATCAATAGAATTTTTGATTATATCTTTTTTTGCAGATTTTTTATGAGAATCTTTTTTACTAGACTCTATTTTTTTTAGAACTTTTTTATTGTTTTTTTTTGCTTTAGTCATTTTAACTTAAATTAATCGTTATTATTATTTAGTTTATACTCATTTGCTAGTTCAAGATAATTTTCTGCAGATGTTTTAATATATCCAATTTCCTCTTCTGTCATTTTGCGAAAAAATTTTGCAGGATTTCCTGCCCAAATCTCATAAGATTTTACTGTTTTTTTAGGGGTTAAAACTGCACCGGCAGCTAACATGCCATATTTTTCAACTTTTGCAAGATCCATAACAATTGCACCCATACCTATAAATGCAAAATCCTCAATAGTACAAGCATGAATTATTGCATTATGACCAATTGTAACAAAGCTACCAATTGAAACAGAGGCACCAGCATCGCCAGTTTTGTTCTGCAAATGATTAGGGCGAGTTCCATGAACTATTGAACCATCTTGTATGTTAGTATATTCACCAATAGATATTTTTGCAACATCCCCTCTTAAAACACAATTATACCAAATTCCCGACCCTCTATCTATTTTTACATCTCCTGATATAATTGCATTACTAGCAATAAATGAAGTATTATCAATATTTGGCGAAATATTGCGATAGGTAATAATATTTTTATTATTCATTTTTAAGAAATCATTGTTCCTATTCCCATTTCGGTAAATAGTTCCATCAAAAGTATATTTTCAATATTGCCATTAAGAATGTGTGCACAACCCACTCCTGCATCAATTGCATTAAGACAAGTTTCAACTTTAGGAATCATTCCACCAGTAATTTTACCCTGACTAATCATTTGTTTTGCAATATTGGCATTAAGCTGACCAACCAGCTCTCCGCTTGGCAATAAAACACCATTAACATCAGAAAGAATAATTAATTTTAAAGCCTGCAAAGAGGAAGCAATCGCACCAGCAAATGTATCAGCATTAATATTAAAAGTTTCGCCATTATCTCCAACTCCGATAGGTGCAATAACAGGCACTATATCAGAATCTTCAAATAAACCCAAAACTTCAGAATCAACCCTATATGGCTCACCAACAAAGCCAAGATTTAGTATTTTTTCAATATTTGAATCAGGATCCTTTTTTGTTCTGGTTAGTCTTTTAGCCTTCACCAAATTTGCATCTTTTCCAGAAATGCCAATTGCTTTACCGCCACAATTGGCAATTTCAGTAACTATCATTTTATTTATTGACCCAGCAAGCACCATTTCTACAACACTTACTGTATCTGAATCAGTAACCCTAAGACCATCAACAAATGATGATTTTATGTTAAGTTTCTCAAGCATAGCACCAATTTGTGGGCCTCCGCCATGAACCACAATAGGATTAATTCCGACCTGCTTTAACAAAACTATATTTTTAGCAAAATTTTTAAGATTTTTATCTCCACCCATAGCACTACCGCCAAACTTTATAACAAAAGTTTCTCCTGCAAAACGACGCATATATGGCAATGCTTCGCAAAGTATATTTGCTTTTTTATTCAACTCTTCGTCGTTGATATTTTTTTGTATAGAAATGTTATCGCTTTTATCTGACATAATAAACCCTTAATTTTATTGGTTGAATTTCTATTTTAACTGTAAATGTTAAATTATAAATTATAAAGTTAATTGCAAAAAATATAAATTTAAAATTTTATATCAAGGAAATCTTTTAAAAAACTACCATAATCTACAAAAACTTTTTGACTGCTAAAATTGGCAATTATATCAACAAATTCTAAATCTTTGATTCCAGAATTGCAATCAATCATTGGTGATTTATTTAAAATCACTCCAGCAACCTCAATATCAAAATAATCAATTGCTTTTAAAGCTGTTAAAGTATGGCTAATTGAACCTAAATAATTGCTGGTTATTAAAATAATTGGAATTTTTAAAACTTTTGCTAAGTCTAAAAAATTTTTATCTTCATTGATTGGAGTCATTATGCCTCCCGCACCTTCAATTAGCAATATTTGATTATTATTTTTTGATTGAGTAATTTTATTTTGACAAAAAGTAAGTAAATCACGAAAAATAATTTTAGAATTATTTCTTTTTGCAGCAATATTTGGAGATACAGCATCAGAAAAATGATATGGTGTAATATTTTTAATATTTTTACGATTAACTTCAAGACCCAAAGATTTTAATATCTTTACACTGTCGCTATTTTCATCTTCAAACAAAAAACCACTTGCAATTGGCTTTATTGCTTGAATTGCAATATTTTTAAAAATTATTTCTTTTATAATTTGCTGGATAATATATGTTTTACCTATATCCGTGCCAATTGCAAAAATAAAGTAGGCTTTTTTATTAAACATAAAAAAATATTATTTTAACATAATTGATTGTAAATATCTTCTAAAATTAATTGAGAAGTGTAATACCAGTATCCAGAGGCATTTTGATTTTTAATTAAAAATTTATTTCTATTAAATCTACGATTAAAAACTATTGATAAATTAAGCATTTCCTCATCAAAAATATTATTAAAATTCGTTACTAAATAGCCAATTTTATGTAATTTTGTTTTTATATCAATAAGATCTACATTTTTAATATTATTAGCTCCATTCTCAAATATAGCATCTAAACCAAAAAAAATTATATCTCGCTCTTTTTTTAAATATTCTGTTATATATTTTATAGTTGAATTATTTTGATAAAAAGACAAATTATTGTTTTTTAAAAAATTCCAAACAAATAGTTGCGAAGGATCTTGTTTTCTATTTAAAAACTTATTTTCTCGATGATAAGCGACATCAGAATGCCCAACTATATTTCTATTTAAAATCTTATATTTATCTTTTAATTCTTTTAGTAGCCATATTAAAGATCTAATTTGCTTTCTACTAAAATTCTTTTTAAATGGCGAAGGATTAACCAATTCAATACCAATTGAAGATTGGTTAAGCCCATCATAACCATTCCAATAGCTAACACCAGCATGATAGGCAATATTAAAATCATCGACTAATTGAAATATGTCCCCTGAATAGTTGATTAAATAATGAGTGCTAACCTGATTTTCTTTTAATAAATTTAATGCTACTTCAAAATCAACTGCCTCAATATGATGAATTACTAAATGAGTTATCTCTCTTTTATTTGTTTTAGTAAAAAAATCATCAAATTTTTTTGTAAAATCAATTTTCATATTTGAGGAGATTTAAGATTAAATTCCAACTCTTCTAATGCTTTTTTTACACCAGAAGAATGTTGCCAAACAAAAGAAATAACAGCTATTAAATCAATATTATTTTTTGCAAAAATTCCACAATTATCAGCATTTATACCACCAATTGCAACTACTGGTAAATTAAGGATTTCTGAAGCCCAATTAATAATTGAAATATCTGGCTTGCCTCTAGATATTTTAGTTTTACTTTCAAAAAAAGCTCCAAAAGATAAATAATCAAAACCAATTTCCGCAGATTCCATTGCTAAATGCTTTGAATCATAACAACTAGAACCCATTAAAAAATTTTTTGGCCTGTTGTTTTTGATAATATTTTTATTAATATCATCAATTCCAAGATGAACTCCGTCACAACCCAAATTTATAGCAAGCTCAAAGTTATCATTTAATATAAACAAACAATTATTATCACGACAAATTTTCATTAATTCTTTTGCATAAACCTCTATATCCTTATGACTATAATCTTTTAATCGCAACTGAAATATAGGTACTAAATTAGTTTTAAGAGCTTGATTTAACTGAATAGAAAAATTTTTAAGATCAATATTTGGAGGGCTAATTAGATATATTTTAGTCATAAACTTATTGCACAAATAATTTTAGAATTATTTTTTTAGTTCCAAAAATTTAATCTGACTACCGGTAAATTGATTTGGAATCATATTCATACTAGTTGCACTAAAAAAACTTTGCAACTTAGAATCACATATTTCATAAAATAAATCAATTTTTCTTTTTTCATCAAGATGAGAAACAATTTCATCAAAAATTAAAATTGTAGGATTATTTTTGTAAAGACTGGAAATCTTTGCTCTAGCCAAAGTAATTGATATCATCATTGCTTTTTGTTCGCCAGTTGAACATTTAGTTGCTTCAATGTTTTTTTCTCGCAATATTGCCATAAAATCACTACGATGAATCCCAAAATTAGTTTTAAAATTTAATGTGTCAATTTGACGATTATTTTCTAATTTTTCCTTGTAATTAGCTTCAATAATAACTGAATTTTTTTGATTTAAAATATCCTGTTCAATATCGCCAATTATTAGTAATTTTGGTTTAGGAAAGTTTGAAATAAATCCATCTATTGCCTTATTAAAGAAATCAACCGCTTCAACTCTTGAAGAGGCAATAATAACACCTAATTCAACAATTTGGTTTTCAATAATATCAAGCCACTTTTTTTGATTGGCAGAATTATTGGATTTTTGTAAAATTGAAATTCTCTCTTTGGTTAGCTTTTGATAATTATTTAATCTTTGCGAATGCTTTATATCTATATCGGAAACTATTTTATCTAGATATAATCTTCTTTCACCCTTGCCAAGAATAAATAATTGCTCTAATTGAGGAGTTAAAAAAATTATATTTGGTAAGTATCTTTTAAAATCAGAAAATTTTTTAGCACTTAATAATTCTTGATTAATAAAATTTTGTTTTTTATTAGCAAAATAATCAAAGCTAAAAGCTGTAGAATCTATGTAATTATTGTTAGAAAAAAGACTATGAATTGATAATCTACCTTTATCTAAATCAGCAATTCTATCTCTTAATTCATAAGAGGATTTATTTAAAAGATTATTGCCATTACCAGAAATACTAGCAATATTAACAATTTGATTAAGATCCGCTCCACGAATTGAATCAGACCTTCCAACCATCGTTATAGCTTCTAAAATGGATGTTTTACCAACTCCATTATCCCCATAAATAAGGTTTAATTCTGAACCAAAAGCAAATTTAGAATTAGTAAAATTACGAAAATTATTTAGCTGAATCTGAGATATTTGCACATCTAAATAAAATTCTACCAACCATAATGAATTAATTTACTATTCACTAAACACGAATAGGCATTATTACAAATAAAGAAAAAAGCTCTTTTGCCTCAATTATAGCAGGAGATAAGCCATCTTTAAAGCGAATCATTAATTCTTCTTTATCAATTTGATTAATTATATCAAGCAGGTATCTAGCATTAAAGCCTGTTTCAATTGGCTCTCCAGAATATGATATATCTATCTCTTCATAAGCAAAACCAGATTCATTTGAGGTTGCTTGTAAAACCAACTTATTATTTTCAAAATTTAATTTAATTGAGCGATGTTTGTCAGTAGCAATTGTGGCAACTCTATCAACAGAATCAAAAAGTGATTTTTTATTGACAATTACAATTTGATTATTGTTTTTAGGAACAACCTTATCATAAGGTGGAAAATCTCCATCTATAAGCTTTGAAATAATTGTTGTATCTCCGCAAATCAATTTTATTTTAATGTCAGAAACTGAAATCACTATATTATCAACCCCATCAACTACTCTTCTAATTTCTGCAACAGTTTTTTTAGGAATTATCACACCAAAAGGTATTTTACAGTCAATTTCAAGAAAAGATAAGGATAAACGATGACCATCGGTTGCAACAGTTCTTAATTCAAGAGATTTATTTTCAGCTTCAGTAGCTTTTTCTTGATTATTAAATAGTTGCAAATATATACCATTTAAATGATAACGAGTTTCATCATTTGAAATTGCAAAACGAGTTTTATCTATCATTCTCGCAAGACTTGAACCGGAAATTAATATCTGCTCTCCTAGATCTCCTTCTGATATATCTGGAAACTCACTAGGATCTATGCAAGGAAGATTGAATTTAGATTTTCCGTAGCGAATCTGTAAAATATTTGGAGAATCTTGCATAATAACAATTTCAGTATTTTCTGGAACTTTTCTTACTATATCAAAAAACATTTGAGCAGATACAGTTGTGGAGCCACTTCTTACAATGTCAGCCTTAAATTTTGAGGTTATTAGAACATCCATATCAGTTGCAGAAAGCGAAACCACTGGGTCCGCTATTTGATTATTGACATCAATTCTTATATTTTGTAAAACAGGAATAGTATTTTTCTTTTCTACAGCGCCGTTGACATTTGATATTGCTTTAAGTAATGTGTTTTTTGAAACTTCAAATTGCATATTTAAATAAGGTATTTTAAGTGAAAGTTAGTAAAATTTTTGAGTAATAGAAAATGTTCAAAATATAACTATTTTTATCAAAAATTTTAATGTATGTAAATTTATGGTTATATGTATTTAAGTAAACTAAAATGTTACAATTATTTTGCAATTAGATAATTTAAATTGCAACTAAAAAAAATATGTTAAAACTAAATTTCTTAGAATCGTTTAATTTTTTATTTATTAAAATCAACTAAAAATGACACTTAATCAACAACAATTACTGGAAATAGAAGAGTTAAGAAAGCAAAGTAACCAAACCAAGCGACCAGTTTCTTTAGAATTAGAAGAAATATTATATGAGCCATTTTATGCTCTAGATCACGGTTTTATAAGGGTTATAGATTATATGGGTAATGATAATGCAATAGTGCAATCAGCAAGAGTTTCTTATGGATCAGGAACAAAGAAAATAAATGCTGATAAAAGTTTAATAAACTACCTTATGGCACATCGCCATACAACACCATTCGAAATGTGCGAGATTAAATTTCATATAAAATTACCAATTTTCATTGCAAGGCAATGGATAAGACATCGCACCGCGTCAGTAAATGAATATTCTGCCCGCTATTCAATTATGGAAGATGAATTTTATTTACCAAAACCTCAACATCTCGCTTCGCAATCAAAAATTAATCATCAAGGAAGGGATGAGAATAAAATTTTAAGCTATGAAGAGCAAAAAAGAATATTAGAGATTTTGAAGAATGATGCCAGTAATAATTACAAAAATTATCTTGAAATGATTAATCAAGATGAAAAAGGTAATACTATTGATAATAGTAAAGATGGGTTAGCTAGAGAATTAGCTAGAATGAATCTAACTATTAATTGCTATACTCAATGGTATTGGAAGATAGACCTTCACAATCTCTTACATTTTTTACATCTTAGAGCGGATAAACATGCTCAATATGAAATTAGAATATATGCTGAAATTATGCTAGATATCGTTAAAAAATGGGTTCCTCATTGCTTTGAAGCTTTTATTCGCAACCGCAAAAATGCCAAAGAATTTTCAGAACCAGCATTAAATGTAATAAAACAAATGATAAAAGGCGAAAATATTAAGCAAGAAAATAGTAATTTAAGCATTCGCGAATGGAATGAATTAATCGAAACACTAGAAATAAAATGAAAGAATTAATCAATCTTAGAGAGCAAAATATCGACATTATCTTTGATATAAGATATGCAACTAAAAATAATATTTGCAATGTTCAATTATATAATCAGCCATTTTGTTACCTAAATAAAGATTGTTTTGAAAAATTAAAAAAAGCAGTTGAAATATCTAAAAATTTAAATCTTAAAATAAAAATATTCGACTCTTATCGCCCATTCGAAGTTCAGCAATTTATGTATAATCAATTTATTGACAAAGAAGGTTTTGTTTCTAATCCACAAGGAGGTCCAGTTCCACATTGTCGAGGGGTTGCTATTGATTTAACCTTGGTTGATAAAAATAACACAGAACTTGATATGGGTAGTGATTTTGATGAATTTTCTATTATATCAAATCATAATTGCACTCAAATTTCAAGCGAGGCATATAAAAATCGCTTAATTTTACTAGGAATAATGACAAATGCTGGTTTTGATTTTTATCAACAAGAATGGTGGCATTATCAATTATTTAATTGTCGTCAATATCCAATCATTGAAGCAGATTATAAAATGAGCCTAGTCTAAAAGCTTTATTCTCAAAGAATCATTGATAATTGGCAATTCTTGATTTATTGCCTGCATTTCATTTAAATTTCCGTTACAATGCAAAATAAGATCGCAACCTGCTTGCAATGCCATTTTAGTTCTTTCAGAAAAACTACCATTAAGGGCCTTCATCGACAAATCATCGGTCATTAAAATATTTTTAAAACCAATTTGATTTCTAATTAAATCAATAGCAACCCTAGAAATTGTAGCACAATTAACTTTGTCGATTGCACTGTATAAAATATGAGCGGTCATTGCAAATTTTTGTTGCCTTAAAGCAACAAAGGGAGCAAAATCAATTTTTTGCAACTCTTCTAAGCTAGCATTAACAACAGGTAGTTCGTGATGACTATCTGACATTCCCCTGCCATGCCCTGGAATATGCTTAATTACTGGATAGACATCTTTTGACAATAAAGCCTCGCAAACTTTTTGAGCTAAAGTTATAATTTGCATAGGATTTTCTCCAAGAGCCCTGTCTCCAATTACTTGGTGAGTGTTAGCGCAGGCAACATCAAGTAGTGGAGCACAATTAACATTAATTCCAGAATCAACCAAATCATCGGCAATTTTTTGAAAGTTAGAAAAAATTTCATTCATCGCTAAAGTAGGGTTATTTTGATATAAATCAGCAAAATAAGAACCGCTAGGATATTCAAACCAATGAGGAGGTTGCATTCTTGAAACCCTTCCACCTTCTTGATCAATTAATATCAAAACTTCACCATCCATTAACTCTCTTAAGTCGCTGGTAAGTTTTTTTAATTGTTGCGGACTGTCAATATTTCTTGCAAATAGAATGAATCCTAAGGTGCCATTTTTACTAAAAAATGATTTTTCTTCATCATTTATAAAAGTCGAACTAAGTCCGTATATTACTGGCTTAGATGCTTTATTATTATTAGCAATTTGATTTAAAATATTCATAATTATTTAAATTTTTAAAATTTCATAAATAGCATCGACTAATTTTTTAAGCTCTGATTTTTTGATTATTAGCGGAGGCATTAAATAAATACAATTGGCGAAAGGTCGTAAAAAAACCCCTAATTCAATAGCTCGCTTTCTCATTGATAAAATTTCTAACCATGAAATTTTAGTAAATTCTACCACTGCTATTAAACCAAGAACCCTAACCTCTTTAACATTTTTATAATTTACTAAATTTTGTAAAGATTTTTTTAAGAATTTTTCATTTTCACTAATTTTTTTTTCATAATCAAAATTTTCAAACAAGTCAAGTGAGGCATTGGCAGCAGAACAAGCTAAAGGATTGCCCATAAAAGTAGGGCCATGCATTAAAGCTTTATTGAGACCATTTTCAAGACAATCACTTTTAAAATTATCAAAAATTTTTTTAGTAGTGAGGGTGGCAGATAAAGTTAACATTCCTCCCGTTAATGCTTTACCAAGCACCATAATATCTGGCTTTATGTTGGTATGGCTAATTGCAAATTTTTTACCTGTGCGATAAAAACCTGTAGCACATTCATCAACAACTAACAAAATATTATTTTTATTGGCAATTAAGGCAATTTTTTCTAAAATTTTTGGATGATGAAACTTCATTCCGCCAGCACATTGTACTAAAGGTTCAATGAATATTCCCGCTATTTCTTGGTGTTTTTTAGCAATAAAATTTTCAAAATCTGTAATATTATTAGAATTTGGCAAAGGTAAATTGTAATTATCTAATAATAAGTCGTTAAATTTATGATGCATTCCAGTCGATAAATCAGCAAGAGACATTGCACCAGTTGTATCGCCATGATAACTATTAGTAAATGATAAAAATTTCTTTTTTTCTTTTTGATTATTATTAATAAAAAACTGCCATACCATCTTCATTGCAACTTCAATTGCCGTAGAACCAGAATCGGAAAAAAATACATGATCCATTTTAGCGAAATTGCATAACCTACTCGCTAGCTTGTAGGTTGTTTCCACCGCAAAGCCAGCAATTGCAATATGACTTAAATTATTAAGCTGTTTGCTAATTGCTTGAATTAAATATTTATTTTGATAACCATGAGCAACAGACCACCAAGAAGCTACTCCATCAATTAAAACTCTACCGTCTTCTAAAAAAATTTTTGAACCTTTTGCCCCCTTTACTAAAAGTTGAGGAAGGTGATTACTCATTTGGGTGTAAGGCAACCATAAATGATTTTGATTAATCTTCATAAAATCATTATAATTTAGCGCTATTTTTAACTATTTATTTTGATTTAAGTTGCCGTGACCTTGATTTTTTTGATTTTTAAATTTTGAGACATGTTTTGATTCTTTAGCTTCTCCAAGGCATTGTTTAGAAGTTGGAGTAGTTTGATTTTTAGGATTCACTTCTTCTTTTATAAGATCAACTGCAGATTTAAATCCAGTAATTAATGCTGGAGCAAGAGATTTATCATAACCATCATGTTTATTAACAGCTACAACAATTTC